>CAJQNH010000154.1 GCA_905479615.1 uncultured Eudoraea sp. | reverse complement strand
TCTATATAAGCGTCAGGAAGTTCGTGCCCAGAATCATAAAACTTCAATTTTTTATCATCAATTAAAATTTCATCATAGAAAGCTCTCGCTTCCTGTTCAGGGATGAAAAAATCTGTCTTTCCCATTAGTAATGCAACTGGTGACTTTTGATCTGTAGCAGCATAAAGTGGGCTGATTGCCTTCATTTTTTCTGTTAATTCATTCGACCAATTAAGCTCTTCTACTTCAGAGAATGGTCTAGACATTGGAGGCACACATGCCACTATGCAGTTAATTCTGTCTTCAAGATTGTTCAAAATCAATGAGAAGGCTCCTCCCATGCTATATCCTATTAAGTTGAACTTAAGATTGGGATCTTGAATTCTTTGTTCGAAGTAATCCATTATTAAACGAATTTCTTTGATGCTCGATACATACAAATTGTAAAAAGTTTGAGTATCGTCAAGGTTTTTTGATCGCATTGGAGGCAATGAACTGGGATCTCTGAAGTTTAGTTCATAAGATCTTTCACCATGAAACTTAGCGTCTATTATAACCAGGTTAAAACCTAATTGTAAAAGTGAATCCTTTATTGCCGTGAGGTTTTTAGTATATTGTAAATATGGCATGGAGGGGTTTATCCAATAATTTTTATTTCCTCCAAGACCATGCATCAATATAACATATGCATTTTCAGTGTTTCTTTCATTCAGAAAATGATAAAACGGGATTTTGGAATTGAAACCGTCAAGAACTACTTTCTCAAACTGAGTAAGAGAATCCACAGCTTGTCTTTCCACTATAAGAGCTGTTAGGTCTGACTTTTTATAATTAAAATGATCATTATAATTCTGCCCGTATCCTATAGTAATTGATATCAGAATAATACAAATCAAGAATATCTTTCTCATAATTATCAATATTTAAATTCAACACAACGTTTAGTATATGGCAAGTAGGGCAGTAGAAAGCGATAAACTTTCGGGTTTGCTCTGAGCCAAAGCGTTGTATTTTGTTTTTAATTTATTCATTCATAAAAGCCAAATTTTATAATATTTCCCTATCGGGTAATCTAACGATTTGGCGATGTTGGTAAATAATGCTGAACTTTCCTAATCCACTGAATGTCCTGTTTGTTATATACCGTGTTGTGCTTTCGTGTTTTATTTTTCAATACTTATGAATTAAGTCAATCATAAAAATAATATTAAGGCGCCTTTAAAAATACTTAATAACTCTCAAAACAGCAGAAAAATCTGTTTTACTTCCATAGAACTTAGGGCCAACACCGAATTGAAATGAATATCCACTATCAAATTCATAATGTAATTGAGGTAGAATAAGTAATTCCATATTGTTGTTATCTATTCTTTGAAAGGTAGGGTCTGAATTATTGATTTCTAGTCCAATTACTGTATGTTTATTAAGATCGGCAAAAACAGAAGCATTCAATATAATGGTGTAATCCTTCGATGGAGTGTCAGCTCCAAACTCTAGCATGATACCAAATAAACCAATTGCACTCCAAACTTCATTGAACCTATAAGCTGGAACATAAAGAAGGTTGAACTCAAAAATATCATCGTGTATATATTTTTCACCTATAACCTGAATACCATGAATGAATTTGTTATTCTTAGAGGGCCCTATTGTCCATTGAATAGCCATTTTATAGGCTTCTAATTCAAGATTATACATGGGGAATTCTAATTCAACCGCAAAATTATCAAAGAGCGCATATTCTATTTCTGGTGCCCACTCCACACCTCTCATTGAGGCGTTATTTAAAGGCAAATCGGCTAGAGAATTAATTTCTAATTCTCCTTGTTTGGCGCCTAAACCTCTAACGAGGTCAAACATGAGCGGTTCAGGAATATTAACTGTTTCTTTAATTACTTTATCTTGGCCAATAACCGAGTTACATGCTAGTAGTAACACTACTAATATCTTTAATGGTTTAGAATAATAAATGGAATATTTAACATTTGACATGTTATTATATAAGAGATCAGAAATATACAGTTTGATTAGTTTTATTTACACAAATGAAGCACAACGGTCTTGTATATGATTTCGTTGCGTTTTTCAGCAACTAAATTAGCAAATACAAACCAAATAGAAAATCCGTGAGGATTTTCGTAAGTAGGCAAGTACTAGCAATGAATTATACACGGTGTTGGTGGTATGTTTTCACGATATTTTACTAAGATGAGTAATTTGCGAAATTATCCATTAATGCTTTCCACCAAGTCCACTCATCAGAATAATACATGAGTCCATGTTGAATAAGGACAAAGACTAGAAAAGGGACATAGGTGAGCTTAATCTCCTTCTTATTTCTTTCTTTCCAGATAATTATTAAGAGCACAAGTTCAATGGATAGGTAGGAGTAGGTTAGGGCTTGATCAAAGTTAGATGCAATCCCAAATGTAAATAAGAACATTCTGGCAAGTGCAGGTAGTAAAGGACCAAATATTGTGGCAACCATAAACCTCGAATGCAGCATCAGTTTCTTTCGGTAAAATAAAGCCAACGCATACAATAGGGCAAAACTTAATAGTGTACAGGCATCAATAAAGGCAAGTTGATAAACCAAATTAGGGGGATAATTAGCCTGCCCTTGAATCATCATTCTCATCATAATTATTCCGCAGACAACTATTGTAGGAATTAATACTAACGAGGTCCAACCTAAGTACCTGTGAGTTTTTAGTTTACCTTTTTGAAACAAATAAGGCTGTACAATGAGTAAAATCATCCATAGAGTTGCACTAATACCATGAACATGATATGGAAGACTGAAATCCCCTAATCTACTAAAGTAGGTGGTGCTAAACCCTAATAGCACTACAACTAAACCCAGAGTTAAATATAAGTGTGCGTATTTGTAGAATTTCTTTCTAGCCATGGTATAGATTTAAATTACCACCAACGGTCTTGGCTATGATGGTGGCGCCGCATTAGGGGCGAAGCTAGCGGAGGATCTAACGGCTTTGTCGTTAGAAATTCGCGCTGGCAGAGCGAGCCCTGGCCGTTCAACCATTGAAGCCAAGAATAGTTTTATTTAAATGTAGGAAATTCTGACGAAGTAATAATGAAGTGATGAATTATAACCGATGTTGGCTGCTGGCTTTATTCGATTTCACTTTAGTTTCTTAAAAATCATTGGCATAGTCTCCCCGTCAATTGCATTCATATCAATTAATTTTAAGGAATTGACCATTTTTAAGGTTGTTGTTTTGTAATGTTTAAAATGCGGTGTTTCCAAGTGCGATTCGTATCCTTTCTTATTCGCATAAATTTCCAATATTCTAATTTCCGTTGGATTATTTTTTTGATACATTGGATAAATTGAAATCACACCAGATTCCAATTCCACCGAAGCCTTAGATTCTTCTTTAAGGATTGATAGATATTCATCGAGATATTCAGGTTTAATTCCAATTTCCGAAATTCTAATCATCATTTTGTCCGAATTAAAATTTTCGCTCTGTTGTTCATTTTGTCCACATGAATTGCAGACAATTATTATTAATAATATCTGGATATACTTTTTCATCTATTAGTTTTTTTAGCTTGTAGCCAAGGTGTTTGTATAAGATTAGTTGCGTGGTTTAAACACCTAATTTAGCAAATACAAACCGAACCTGCCTGCCTGCCGGCAGCCAGGTAGAAAATCCGCAAGGATTTTTGTAATTAGGCTTGGACTAGCAATTAATTTTATATGGTGTTAGCTTTTGTATAATTTACTTTGTTAAATTCTGGGATGTTTGGTGTGCCAATTAGTATTTTGTTCATAGGCATAACCAGTTTTGCAAATCATTGCTTCATCAAATTTTGAGCCTACAAACTGAACACTTAATGGAATTCCATCTTTTGAAAACCCACATGGCATAGATAAAGTAGGCACCCCGCTAAAATTAAATGGTTTTGAAAAAACATCTTTTCTATTAAGCCGTTTCCATTCTTTAGCGCTCATATTATACGGATTTTCCGATTTGTTTCTAGCAGGATTAGACATACTTGGGCAGACCATACAATCTATGCTATTAAGCATTTGGTATAATTTCCCACTGAATTCAGATCTCATTTTTGATACTTTAGCATATTCTACACCGCTTACATTTTGTCCATATTCTAAATCTTCCCGAAACCCTATTCCATATTCTTCTGAACGACTCGGGAAGGTTTTACTGTGCGCCAATGCCGCTTCTACCGTGCCCATTATGTACCACATATATCCTGGGTCTCCAACATTTGGCATAGTTACATCCACAATTATTGCGCCTAGTTGTTTCAATTTAATAAGAACTTGTTCTAAAGCATCTACAATTTCCCCATCCACATTATCGGTTGAATAGTGTCGATCAAAACCTATACGCAGGCCTTTAATATTACCATTTAATTCATTTCTAACGGAAGTTATAGGTACTGTTAACGAGGTAGGGTCGTATGGATCAAATCCAGCCATGGCTTCATACATGATAACGGCGTCTTCAACAGATCTCGTCATTGGCCCCACATGATCCATAGATTCGGCTAAAGCAAATACGCCATACCTACTTACCCTTCCATAGGTTGGCTTTAATCCTACACATCCATTAACTGCAGAAGGATAGCGTATAGAGCCACCAGTGTCTGTACCTATAGAACCAAAACATAATCCTGCCGCTGTAGCAACTCCCGACCCACTTGATGAGACGCCACTCCATTTCAATGCATCCCAAGGATTTACTGGTATTTTCAACTCTGGATGATAAGGGGCTTGTGCGCCCTCGCACAATGTTAGTTTGCCTAAAATAATAGCTCCGGCATTTTCCAACTTTTCAACTACCGTTGCATTATAATCTGGAATAAAATCCGAATAAACTTTTGTTCCAGCCATGGTTTTAACCCCTTTGGTAAAAAGTAAATCTTTAATGCCGATGGGAATACCATGAAGTGGACCTCTATAATCACCATCTAACAATTCACTATCCATTTTTTTTGCAACCTCAATGGCTTGTTCTCCCATAAGTGTTACATAACTATAAAGGTTTTTATCATACTTCTCGATCCTATCTAACATCATTTTTGTTAAAGCTAGGGATGAAACCTGTTTAGAAGCAATAAGGCTAGAGATTTCTGATATAGTTTTATAATGCAATTCTTCAAAAAAATCGCCTTTATCATTATTGGTAAAACCATACGACATAAATGGGATTTGGCTCGAAACTAGCCCTAATCCCATGAGTCTTATATATTCTCTTCTGGTTAATTGGTCAACAAATTTCATTTCTTTAATTATTTAAATGTATAGCATTGAGTTCGCTTATATAAAAGCTAACGATAAATTGTATGAGTAGTGGCAGATTTCGAGGAACTTACCTGTCAAACCGCTGCACAGTTTTAACGAGCTATAGACCTTGAAATTTACCACATCGTCTGTCATTACTTATACAGAATGTTAGCAAACGTTTTATAGCAAGACTTATCTAGCTATTCATTTATGCCAATTCCTTCACAGCCCTTGAAGCCATATCGATTGCGACTTTCATGCTTGCACTTGGTCCTGAGTCGCAATTGGCAATGGTGATACGGCCAAATGGTTGTCGTCCTTTTTTTACAGAATCTCCACCGCCACTCACAGTATAACCATGAGCCCACCTGTTCACGGTAATACTCTCAACATCCCTGTCGAAATCAAACAATTCCTTCGGGAGCATCCCGCTTAAATGCGCTCTAATTTCATCTTCGTAATCTTTGAATTGTAAGCTTAGCATTTTGTGTCGTGCTTCACGATATTGCTCAATAGCTGGTGCGCCAATGGTTTCTCCATATGGACAGCTTACCATCTGAATAACGCAAGGATCTTTGGGGGTTTTGGTGTACTCATAACCACCTATACTTACCGGATAGTCCATAAATAATGATTGGTGCATATTTCCGGGCGACATGGCCATGCCAATTTCCATTTCTTTTATAGCCTTCCAGTTTCTTAAGCCTACAGTAGTGTAGATCAATGGACATTTCGATTGAAGTCTCAATGCAGCTTCTTGTGCTTTTGGAAGACCCTGAACGATATGTGGAATCATCATATTGTAACATGCCATTACCACATTCTTACCTTTTACTTGATACGACTTGTTATCGTTGATATAATCTACGAAAACGTCCCTCGAGTCCTGTGGATCTCCTCCATGTTGCACATTTACAACCGTACTGTTTAATCTGATACGGACAGCGTTGCTAGATTTGTCCAGTTGGGCATACTTAAATTTTGCTAAGACAAGCTCTTCAGCACCATTTCCTTCGGCAACATCAGGGATCATCTTCTTCACCAACGCGCGTGCGACACTGGCATTTCCATCCGGAAAATGATAAATATTTGGATCGTCTTCATGGTATATTGTCTTAGGAGCAAATCCCATAGCGCCACAGGTTTTTGCTGTCTCAATGGACATGATATCTGCTCCTGTGGATCCCCAGTCTAAAGCAGAATGCCTGGCCATTCTAAGTACTCCGGGGTCATCAACCCCCAAATTGTTTTTTAGATAATCGAAGTAGGAATGAGAACGAATGTAATCTTCCAATTCCGCTTTGGGTACATCTATCGTATGCAGGCCTCCATTTAACACCCGAAGTAATTGTTCTTTGCCTTTCGCGCTTAGAGGAGCTTGTTGTGCAGCATCTTCGTTGGATAGCTTTTCACCCATTATTATCCCTTCAATATAATTTGGATGATTACAATAAGGATGTCTGACTACCTTGTCTTCACCAAATGTATCTTTGTTGAAGTAGGTAACAGCCCCTAGATTATTCCGTTTATAGAAATCTTTGTCATAAGCTGTATTAAATCGCTCTAGTTCTATACCTAAATCTTTAAATAGAGCATGTACAACTTCACTTATATCTTTTGCCTCTTCAATAGATTGAGAACCACCATGACCTAAACGAAATTGGCCATCAATGGTATGTTCATTCCGTTTAGCATGACCGCCAAAATCATCATGATTATCCAGTATAAGCACCTTCTTATTTTTACCGTGCTCCTGCTGAAAAAAATATGCGGCTGAAAGCCCGCTGATTCCTCCCCCTACAACTATCAGGTCGTATTCTTCCATTAATTTGGTGGTTGATCCCCAATCCGATTTCTTATTCCAAGCACGGCTATGTGCGTGGGTATTTGAACCCGGGTGACTTCCCCTAAGACCAGTGAGTGCTGGAGGGTAGAATAAGGGATCGAGCGCCTCCAAAACTGTCCCATTCCTACATCCAAATGGAAGAATAAGAGCTCCAGTCGCCATTAAAGTACCATTAATGAAGTTTCTCCTTGTTATTTTATTCTTCATTTTATAGTGTTCTATCTTATGTTTGCCAACGGGTTAAATATGGTGCGTTAGGCATTTCAACACTCCAAAATTTCAGTTAATTATGATATTCATCAATTGCTATCATATTAATTTTTAGTACAATTTACCAAATGCACTATATTTTTTGTTAGTAGCTGTTTATTATTATTCGTCATCATAATTGAGTTCCCTTAGCCCCCTATTTATAAATACAGGATAACAGGTCTCATGACTTTCGTTTTCGAAAATGATGGTATTTAGTTTTAAATTTTCATAATTCCGAGAATTAAGCTGATTGCTCATTTTTTTTTATGTTTTCAGCAGTCACTTCTTCTAATTCTCCTGAACTCATAAATACTTCTGCTTTCAGATCTTCGTGAGTTGTAGCATAATTGGATTCATATTCCAATAATATTCCATCTTTATAGTAAATAGAAGGACTGCCGATCAAATATTTATCAAATAAATCTGGATCATGGAATAATACATAGAGTCCAAATAATCCTCCATCTGAATAACCGCTTAACATTCTATCTTTTGAATTTATGTGATAATTTGACTCCATAAAAGGAAATAATTCTTTTCTAATAAATTCCAGGAACGAAGGAGACCCGCCTGAAATAATATTTATGTCATCTATACCTAAATTTTCAGCTGCTTTCCTAGACCATTCTTCTTTGGCAGTATCTTGGACAGGAGTATAATCTCTCAAACGACCCAAAGCATAATTTATAAATGCATTGAATCCTTCACCACCATATCCTATCCCTACCAGAATTACTTCAGGAATTATTTGGGAGGATGCCAACACATCTGAAATGCCTTTCATTATTAAAAAATCACGGTATGGATCTAATACGAATATTACAGGATAATTTGTATTGCTTTTTGAGTAATTATTTGGAAGAGATACATACAATTCAAAATCCTGTCCAACAATTTCTGAATGTAATAATCTTATCTCTGTCCTTTCCAATGTTATTCTTGGAGGGCTTTCATTCTCTTGAAGGATTTGTGAAAAAATTGTACCATGACATATATGAAACATGCATATTAGAAGACTTAATTTACAAATGTTCTGTTTCATGATTCTTTGTTTAATAAATTGCTATTAACGGTCTTGTGTATGGTTAGTTTTTTAATTTGTTTTAAGGTAAGCACCATCCCTATGCCCTCCAATATATAACCATCTATTACCTTCTTTTATATAAATATCACTAAATCTTAAATTCCCTTTTAATTTTTCACCTTTTTTAATACTTTTTCCTTCATCATAACCTGTCTTATCATTTCCAATCCATGTGAAATCTTCATTGATAGTATAATGGGCTATTGCCAGGTTACCATCTTGCAGAATTTGTATTTCTTTTCGTTCAATGTCTATTTTTTTTGTTTCTTCATTTTTTTTAATATTATTCCAGAACGATGCAAAAATATCTTTAGTCAATAAAGTTTTTGAGTGTAAAGACCATCTTCGGAACTCTTCATGATAAATTGCCATGTGTCCATCAAAGTCATTGTCAGTCCAGGTTTTATTTCTTTTTTCAACTACATTCCAAACCTCTTCTTTTATTGACTCTATTATATATAATTCACCCGATTCTTGAGCAAAACTTGTAGAATAGGATATAATAAAAAAAAAGAAAAATCGAACTATCATAATAATTAGTTTTAATTAACCACAACGGTTTAGTATATGAGCCGTTTTAATGGC
>CAJQNH010000153.1 GCA_905479615.1 uncultured Eudoraea sp. | reverse complement strand
CTATTCTACATAGTATCTATATTGCAGCCAAGCTAGCTCACGAAAAAATTTATCTTTGTGGTATTATGCATCAGGAACTGATATTCTTTAACACCCCTCGTTACAAACTGATGCTGAGCATTGCCATTGGTTTATTTCTATACCTTTTTTTAATAGCTTTCCTCCCTTTTGGAGTCAGCAACTTCGATCCAAACCACACCTATACTTTCGAATTTCTCTCTGAGATTGCCGTATATACACCAATAACTATCCTGGCCTCACTTATCAATGAATTTGGTATTAAACCTTTGTTCAGGGGGCATTTTTCTTATACTTTTATTGTTGGGTGGACTCTCTGGAGCCTCATATTCCTTGGTCTGATCATCTTCATTACCTATAATTACCAGGGCGATTGGCATGACTGGAAACTTTCCAGTGTTTTTGGCTTTGTGTTCGATGTTTCCAAAGTATTAATTTTTCCGATGGTTGGCACATTCTTCTATTTCAGGTATAAAGCCCTGCAAGAAAAATATGATACCTTCCTTACCAACATTGACAGCAGTATTGACGACAAACTCATGATCCTTTTTGCCGGCCAGGGTACCAAGGATAAAATTTCCATGATGGTGGCCGACTTCATTTATGCCAAAGCACAGGACAACTATATTGAAATACACTATCTGAAAAACGAACAAATTTCAAGGTTCCTGATACGTTCCTCTCTGGCAGGTTTGTACGATTCCCTGAATTATGATTTCCTGGTCCGTTGCCATCGCTCCTATATTGTAAACCTTTACAATGTTAGCTCCATCAAAGGGGGCAGAAACGATTTGAGAATCACAATGAGCCATGCAGATGAAATGATTCCCGTTTCAAAAACCTATGTGGATGACACCTTAGAAGGGCTAAAAAAATACAAGCGTTTCCAGTAGGTCTGTCATTTACCCCAAATAATCAAATTTTACCACAAACGAGATAAAAAGCTGGCAGGTGTAGATTCAGCCTTTTAAATTCGTTCCCATATCAATCATTAAATCTCAATTAACATGAAAACAAAAATGAAAACAAGTGCGTCCATTTTTTTGTATGCGGTATTTTACCTCCTGGTGTACCCGCTGCAATCACAGGAAAACAAAAATGAAAACAATACTATTTTACAGTCATTTGTAGAAAGTTATAAAACGGATCCCATGGCCAGGTCGGTCACCTTTGGGATTGCTGTCGGTGATGACTGGTGGCATGTTATTTCGGAGCGAAAAGAAGAAGGTTATAAAGTAGGTAAGAAGAAACAATATACCTTTCATAATTACGGTCCAAATGAGGTAACCCTTCATCAGGGGAAACCCAAAGAACCTACCTGGTATTTTAAATTTGCTGATGCCTCGGTTTTGGAAAAAATAGATTCGAAAGTCTGGACCGCAAGTACTGCCAATGCCCGTTCTACCGCAGCCGATAAAGTTGGCCTGGATATCCTTAGCATGGATGGATTTCAATATACGCAAAAGACCGATGCCGTCTCCTACCAGGTACTGGAGCATTTTTGGAAGAAGGATGCCATAGAGATTACCCGTTTTACCCGTGACAATACCCTGCCCAGCCATGGTGCAGAGTTAGTTTCTCTGTACACTATGAAAGACAAGCGTATAGGGTGGTTTACATTAGGTACGGATGAGACGGCTAATGCCGACAGAAGATTAGATAAAGGACAAGTACCCAACCTTATGATTTTTACGAAGGGTAAGGGAAAAGGCCTTTTTGGGGAGGAAGAATTTGATATTGAGCCCGGAATGAGTGTGTTTATAGGGCCCTATGTAAAACATGTGATCTACAACCCGTACGAAGAACCTTTGGAGGGTATCCTGGTGCTCTTTGGAGACAATATTGATTTTGCCAAAGGGCAGTCGTATCTCGAGTTTTTGGAAAAGGAGTCTGACTTCCTGGAAAGCAATGAAAAAAATGTTCGGGACAGCTCCGGGGACTTAAGCAGCAATTAGGTTTCATTATAAAAAAGCTTCCTCAATTTGAGGGAGCTTCCCATTTTCTAAAACAATTTGAGTCGCCCTATAGGGTTTTGCGTTTTTTAGTAGGATTACTACCCATTTCTCAATCCAAATATGTTTCATTTAACAGGGAAATTAATTCTTTAGCTTTCTTGGTCAGTTTAGCCATAAAATTTGGTTTAAAACTCAGGGTATCTGAAAATGAAATTAGACCGCCACACTATAGAGAGCTACAAAAATGTTAATTATTGGTATTAATTTACTTTTAAGGCATTGCAGATTTCAACTCAAAAAAACATTTTTTTAAAAGCGTTATGTTTTTGCTTTGCACTCTCCAGGGTTTTGAGGAATTCCGGTTCGTCTCGGACAGAGTCCAGGAAAAAATCGGTTTGTATTAACGGATAATTAAAAAACCCGCCATCGACTGCTCTTTGCAGGCATCGAATACAGCCATCTCTATCGCCCAGCAATCCATAGTTGCCGGCATTCAAATACCAGGCTTCTGCATCCTCTACATCATATTGTTCAAACTTGCTTGCAATAGCTATGCCCTCTTCGATTTCATCTTCTATGTATGCCTTGGTTGCAGCTACCATTAATGCTGATAGCCCTTCTGGTTCCAATTCTATTACCCGATCAAAATATTTGATTGCTTGTTCCTTCTTGCCCTGGCGGAAAAGTGCTAGTCCTTGAATCCCAAAATATGTTCTTGCACTTGGTGCGTAGTTCTTCAATACTTCAAAGGCCTTTTCATATTCTCCGGCCCACATATATGTGATACCAATTGATTGAAATCCTGGGTTCATAGGATCTATAGCTATCGCTTTTTCCATTTCTTGAATTGCATAAGTATTCATTCCGGCATATCGATAAATATATCCGAGGGCAAAATGGGCATCTGCATTGTTGGGATTGATTTCCAACATTTGTTTGGTAAGTTCCACTGCTTTTTCAGTTCTTGCCGTCTCTGTATAAATTTTTGCCAGATGACCAAGGGCGCTAAGTAATTCTTCATTTATAGACAACGCCTTTATATAGGCGGTTTCTGCTTTTTTGGTTTCTTCCGGATCGAGTAATCCATATTGAGCTAAATTATGAATTCGGGTGCCAAGGTTGTCGTAAGCAGGCGCATAAATTGAATCCAATTCTATAGATTTATTAAACATTTCTATTGCCATTTCATCTCCCTCATTAGTATGCGGATAGGAAACGCCTCGCAGATAATATTCGTACGCTAAAGGATTACTTGATAAATCTTTGCCAATTCTGCTTATTTCCTTTTCTGAAAACTGAGTATTCATGCCTTTAACGACATGTTTTGCTATAATATCTTGAAGTTCAAATGCGCTTTCGAAATCAACTTCAATTCTATCCCGCCATTTTATTTCATTGGTAGATACTTCTACAAGTTCAACATTCATTCGGATAATATTGCCTTCCATTAAAAAATTACCAGTTAGAATGTAATCTACATTTAGTTCATCCCCTGCTGTTTTTGAATCAACTATTTCTTTTTCATATTTACGAATGGAACTGGATGGCCTAACTATAATGTTTTTGAGATAGACTAAATCTCCTATGATCTGATCAGCAATAGCGAAGCCAAAATAATCGGTTTCAAGATCAGGCTTAGTATTAGAAAAAGGGAGTACGCCAATAAATTTAGTTGAAATTTCGTGAGAATCTGTATCAGTAACATTACCGGACGAATTATTCCCGAACTGATTGAAAAGTAAAATAATTACCGCTAAAGACAATGAAGCAATGATCACTTTATTGAGCCGACCGCTTTTTAAGTCTGAATTTTTATTTTTATTTTCGAGCGATTTGGTTTTCTTAATTCCTTCCGGGGTAACATCATAGATCCATGCAAACACTAAATTAATCGGAAAGCCAATAATCAAAATAAAAAGAAGCGTTTTCATTACAAAAGGAGGCGCTTCAAAAGTAGGTAGTACAATAGAGGCTATTTGAGCAATAAGCCATGCTACTACTAAATAGGCTATCCCCGCTTTAAAGACATGGCGTCGTTTGAGTTCCGCTATGTATTTTTTTATGTTCATGTATCACCCTAAGATAGTCATTTATACGATAGATTTCAGGAGGTGAAATGAATTGGTTTAATTGCAATCCTTTGAATGTACAACAACAATTGTATATAGTGCATATTAACTATATCTCTTTTATATAAATCTATCTAAGATTCCTTCAAATAGAGCAATCACGAAGCTTCATCAAAATCACATTGGAAAAATGGAATGGCCGCCATCCAAAACAATACCCTGACCAGTCATAAAATCACTATGACGGGATGCCAAAAAAACAGCTACGCCCTCAAGTTGATCTAGTGTGCCCATTTGGCCGGAAGCAGCCCGACGATATACGCCTTCTTTAAATGCCGGTGGCGTTTCTACAGACATCTCCGTTTCTACGAATCCGGGTAGAATGGCATTTACCTGAATTCCGTTTCGCCCCAACTCCACCGCTAATGAACGTGTCAATCCCATAACGGCCGCCTTGGTTGTTCCATAACCGGTTGCATAGCCCGTTCCCATAAGTGCGGCGATCGAAGAGGTGACAATCAACTTACCGGGTGCACCCCGATCTATTAAATGTGCAATGACCAGTTTGTAGGTATGTACAACGCTATTAAGATTGAGGTCGAGTATTTGTTGCCATTCCTCTGTGCTCCATTTATGAAATAGGCCTTGCTTACCGGCCCCTCCTGCGTTGGCAAAACAAACATCAACCTTTCCGAAATGTGAGAGCGTTGCATCGAATGCCTCCTTGGTTTGATTTTCGTCCGTTAGGTCCGCTATGAATGTCGCTGCTGTTCCATCTAACACGTCAAGCGTTTGAAGGGCTGTTTTATTTTTTTCTGCATTACGGCCCCAAATTGCGACCTGTGCACCTGCTTTGAGCAAGCCTTTGGCATAGGCCAAACCAATTCCTCCATTGCCCCCTGTTACGATACATACTTTTCCTGTTAGATCAAATAAGTTCATTTGTTTTCAAATTATTCCAAGGTAAAAGCCAATAGGACATTCCCCGCTTTCTCCCCAAATTTAGCATAGCCAGAGTTAATAAATACTTGATGGGCATCAATGACCGGCCCGTCAGAATCAATTGTCCCGCCAAATGCCTTTATCCCATTTGTGGCCTCAAATTCTTGATTTGTATCATACACCCAAAGCTCTTTTCCGTCTTGGGCAGCATAAGCTTTAAGTACCCCATCCAGGGCCCCGGCGAAAACGAGCCCTGGTGTAAGGCTTATAGCTGCCGATATTCCAGGGCTACACTGCCATTGGACATCCCCACATCTATCTTTTTCAATAGCGGACCAAAGGAATTGCCCATTGTTCAAATCTACCGCATGTACACCTGGGAATGCAGGCTTATGGGCATCTTCAGGATAAACCGAATGGTCATTTACCGGAACGAAAAGCGTTGTGCCATCTGTGGCCATGCCCCAATGAACACCTCCCATTATGCCGCCTCTTCCTACGCGTTTTTGCCAAACAATAGCACCATCTTTATCAGGGTCCAATGCGTATACCATTCCTGATTTTTGTCCCGCCAGAATAAGATCGGATGCGTTATCCCTTTCGATTAAAATGGGAGATGCCCCAAAGTCATAATCAGGACCTGCATCTTCCGGGCAATTGGGAGAACCGGGGGTCATGCACGCTCCGTTCCAGGCATCTTTGGGAACGGTTTGTCGTACCCATTGGATGGCACCATCCTCCAGGGCCATCGCAATAATGGCATCGCTGGTGACGGAGGTGGGCCGTGTATAATTTTCCCCTGTTCCGATGTAGAGTACATCCCTTTTAGTATCAATGGTGGGACTAGTCCATACCGGTGCGCCGGAAGGCGCATAGATGGGCCGATTGGCAGAATTTAAACCCTGTGGACTTGGTGCCTCGGAGATGGTATAGCGTTTCCAAATCATCTTACCTGTTGTTGCAGACAAAGCAACGACCGAACCTCGAAAAGTACAGCATTCATAGTTGGGATCATGGGCATTGAAAATCTCAGTGGATGATACGGGAATATATAAACGATTTTTATAAAGGTTTAGGGAACCGGTAATGGTAGCCACGGCATGTTCATCGATCTGTTGTGTCCAAATTAGCGATTGTGTCTTAAGATCTAATGCATAGACCTTAGCATTAAAGTCACCAAAATACAATCGCGTGGCCTTACCATTTTCATTGGTGCCAATGGTTATGGCACTTCGGATTTCCGCATCTGCCTGAAATGTCCAGCGGATACACCCCGTTGCTTTATCCAGTGCGTAAACGGTTCCATGTTGGCTTGCTGTATAGATCGTATTGCCAGCAATGGTAGGTTGCACCCGCGCTCTGGACACCCCTGGAAAAGCAAAGGCCCAATCCAATTGCAATTGCGATACATTTTGTGCATTAATGGATACATCACTCCGATTATTATAACGGGTATTTGACAAATCGTACCCCCAGTTGCCAATGGATACGTTTTGAGCCACGTCTTCCTCTTGTACATTACATAATCCTTTGATGAGGGCTGGATCTTCATCAATATCATTTACTTCGGAAATGTAGTTGGCTACCAGTTCCTGTTCTTCTTTGGACAATGTACTGGCCTGATTGCGCATCACCCCTGTTCGTAAGGTCTTGATTACGGTAGCTGGAGACAATAATTGCAATGATTCCAATTTAGGCGCCTCGAGGCTTGCCCCGCTATGGCAAATAGCACATTTGGTTTGATATAGATGCGCTGCTCGTGATGGTTTTTCGACCTTTGCAACGACTTGCTCATTAGCATTAGATGAATTATAATATATATAAAAACCTATCCCCGCTATTCCCACTAAAAATAACAGGATAAATATTGATTTCTTAGTCATAGAGATTTTTTAGAGAATATGTTGAAGAAACACTAATGGCCTGACGCAGTGAAAAAATATTACCATCTATGTCATGGGCAAAAACCATCCAAAACTCGCCCAACAATTGGGGCTCACTGGTAAAATCCACCTTCAATGCTTTCAACCGTTTATACTCCTGATGAATGTCTTCCACTTCAAAAGAAAAAGAATAGCCCAAACTCTTCAGTGGTTTTTTGCCCTTTGGCTTTGCTGTTTTCGGATGAATATATTGCATGAGTTCCATCATCTTTCCTTGCCCATCCATACCAAACCAGGCAGCAAGGAGTTCTATATTATCAATGCCAGCTATCTCATCTAATTTGGCATTGTTAGCTAAACTAGCTTCACGACGTGGCCCAAACTCCAATATTTTTTCATAATAGTTTGATAGTTTTTTTAAATCCGGACTTATCAGAGCAACCTGGGTCATCCACATGTTTTTTTGTTTTTGCCAGTTCGCGTCGTAGCCATCTTTATTCAATATGGATTGATCCAATTGTTCCAGTTCTATCATATTGCCTTCGGGGTCATAGGCGTAAGCATAGGTTACACCATACCCTCCAAGATCTACAGGGCCATCTCCTCTTGACAATATTGTGGCTTTTTGATTTTTAAATTTTTGGTAGCCCGATTTCCAGGAAGGGGATTGATAGCAAGTATGTGTCATCCCTGGACCTTGAGGTGGCATATTTTGAATAGTCTCATCCAAAGGATTGGCAAACTGAGTTAGTTCCAAAAGCATGTTGGGTGCCTTGAAGGTTACCGTTTCATATTGGGTCCCTTTTTCATTGTATAAAATATCCGCAGTAGCACTACCTGTGATTTTTTCGCGCTTTACCATCTCAAATTCCGTTGCAGACTGATAGAAAGTGACCATCTTTTCCAGGTCCTGAACGACTATCCCAATATGATTGAAACCAATGATGGAATTGGGCGCATCTTTAAGACCTGGTTTGGGACTAGTTTGACCGGTTAAATGGCCCGAAAATAGTAACAAGGGAGCGCAAAAGATCAGAAATGCTTTGTTCATTATTTTTTTTTACTGGATTTGCTTGAACTTCATCGTAAGGTATAAAATACTTTTTGATTTGTTGAAGATTGCATATGAAGCCTAGCGCGTTTGTATATGAAAAATGGTGGCTTTTAAGGGAAGAGCAAGAAACTGGTCTTGATAGCAGTATCGAATAAGCTTTTGAAACAATCATTCGCAGGACTGCCCTATGATGAAAATTATATGTCGAGATTAACTTAAAAGGATTTGTTTTTTAACTCAGTTCTTCGTTAGACTTAGACATTAATGTTTATATTATTCCAATCTTTGACCAAAATCGGCCTGTTATTAACACCTAAAAAAATACACCTTCTATGTTATTTAGATATCGCAAAAAGTATCTTTACGAAAAAAATGGTTGTCGATGAATAAATTCCTAATTCAATTAATTCTGACTGTGTCTATCCTGTTTGTCACAGCAGATGGTTATTCCAAAACTTATAAAATCGGTTGTATTGATGATTACTACCCTTACATAACAACTAGTAACAATGGTAAATTAGAGGGGATAATTATTGATTGGTGGAATTTGTGGAGTGAAAAAACTGGCATTGAAATTGAATTTGTTCCATTAGACATACAAAGTTGTATTGAAAAAACGAAGACTGGTGAAATAGATATAATTTCTGGAATATTTTACAGTGATGAACGAGCGGTATATGTTGACTTTTCTGATCCCCTTATGAGAATGAGAACTGTTATCTATCTGAAGAACAATGTAAAGATTGATTCTATCCAGAATTTTAACGGTACGCTAAATGTTGTTGAGAACACACTTGCTCACTCCTATATTCAGAATAATTATCAGGGTTTAAAGCTAAATGCGTTTAAATCTTATGCCTCTTTAATTAAAGCAATTTATTTACAGAATATTGATGGTTTTTCCTATGATATTCCAAACCCGATAGGCAATTATAAGATCCCAACAGCTCCAAACGGATATTATTTCTTTAATACTTTATTTACTGAAAAATTACGTCCAGCGGTTAAAAAAGGGAACCGCGATTTGGCTAATTTGATAATTTCTGGTGCTAATAAAATATCGGATGATGAGTTAATTGAGATAGCGGAGAAATGGAAAATGTTTGAACAGGACAAAACACAAATATGGTGGTTTCTTAGTATCGGGTTTGGGCTTCTTGTAATTATTGTAATTCTTTTAATTCAGGCATTTAAAACTAAACGAAAAAAGAATCATTTAACTGGTATTGAAACAAAAAATGATTGGTACAAAATTATTGATAAAGGTGAAAATGATTTAATAGAGTTTAAGTCTTCCTATCGCTGGGATTACAAGGAAAAAAAGGTAAATAAAGTCCTGGAAGTAGTTATTGTAAAAACGATATCAGCCTTTTTGAACACTGAAGGTGGAATGCTTTTTATTGGTGTAGATGATGAAGGGAATATACTTGGATTAGATTTTGATTATCAAACCATGAGTAAAAAGAATAGTGATGGTTTGTTATTAGCCTTAACGAATTTAATTAATCAGTATTTGGGGAAAAGTACTCACAAGTTTATGACAATTAATATCATTTCAATTGATGAAAAGGACATTTGCATTGTTAACATTGAAAAAAGTGACAAACCGATTTTTCTTAGTAAGAATGAAAAAGAAGAATTTTATATAAGGGCATCGGCTTCTTCACAACCACTTGGTTTACGAGAATCTTACAAATATATTAATTCGCATTGGAAGAAATAGATTGTGATCAGGGCAAAGAAGTATTATGCGTTAAATAATAAGTGCAAAGTACGAAATGCGAACCTCGCACTTCCAACCTCCAAGCTCGCACTATATTTTCAATCACATTGTAAGGAGCGACAATAGTAGTATTGATTGGCGGTTACCCATCCAAGATCGTGAAATATCTTAAAACAGCTAACTGCTAAAGTAAAGGGCACTAAATTTAAGTCCTTAATTAATAGTTATTGTTCCTAGATGTTTTGGAATAATGACTTTTGTTTGTGGGGCCAGCTTTTTTACATCTTTTTGAAATGGAATTAGCTTTGTCTCAACACCGGTTTGTTGTGAAAATCCATAGGGCAGTCTAAAATTGTCCCAGTGAGTTGGTATTATCACCTTGGGGTAATTTGTAATGGCAAGAAGGCGTTCGTTATATTTATAGAGGCCAAGTTGTGAACGATTAACACCTGCCAATAAGATATCCGGTTTAACGCCTAATAGTTCTCTTTCAACAAAGTTCATTGAGCCCATTGTTAATATATCATGGTTTGTAAATCTGGCAAGAAACATTAATGAACCCCCTTCTATAAATTCAGATACTTTAAGTGGTGCTTCAGGTATGTTAGAATAAACCCTGTTGTCTATGTAATGTTTTTCATTTAATGCAGAATGAATTGTAGGAATTACTTTTAAGGCAAAATTCTTAAACTGATAATCTTCTCCTCCTTTTACCGGATATAATTGCTCATCCGGAATTCCATAAGCACGTAAAATATTGCAGGTTGTTTCGGTGCCAATAACTTTAGCTCCTGTTCTCTTAGCAATATACGGTACATCGGCAAGATGATCAAAATGAGAATGATGAACCAGAATAAAGTCGGCCTTGCTAATTAAGCTATCTATACTTACAGTGTCTGAAACTGCAATATCTGAACGTTCAACGGTTGCTCTTTTATCATCCGGACTTATCCCGGGACCTGTGCCAAGTTTAAAACGCGATATATAAGGATCTACTAAAACAGTAATTTCTCCATCGCTAATTTCCCACCCTGCAGTTCCAAGATACTTAAGTTTTATAGGATCAGTCTGTGCATTTGTAATAAGAGACATTAGAAAAATAAAAGAATAAACTAGTTTTAGTAGTCTGCTTTTGCTGAAAGATCTAAGCTTCATTTTATAAAAGTTGCACATATTGGTTAGTTTGAATTTATTTCTTTTTTCGATTAAAATAGTAGCGATTAATGTCATCGGAATTGGCTTCAATAATATCAATAAAGCCATCATTGTTTAAATCTGAAACAATTATATCATAGGTTAGGAAAGCTTCATCAGACAATGCAGAACTTGTCCAGTTTTTGCCATCCCCCAAATTCCAAAAGATAACGTTCGGGCTACCGGAATTGCCTATAATAATATCTTTATCATTATCTAAATCGAGATCAGCAACGGTAACTGCATAACTGTTCATTTCAGAAGAATCAAAGATTACAGAATTTGCAAAGGGCGCTGTGTTACTTCCAAAGTAGATGGTATTAGCTTCCCCGATATTGGCGACAATAATGTCTGGGTATGTGTCATTATTTATATCCGTAACACTTACAGAACGCGTATTGTCGCTCCCGGTTCCGAAAGGAATTTTTTTAGAAAAATCCATCATTCCATTATTCAAATAAACATAGTTTGATTGTGAATCGCGATTAGCCAAAATCAGGTCCAGATTACCATCATTATCCATATCGGCAACCTTAACATCTATAGTTGAATCCTCTTTGTTACCAAAACTCAGGTTTTTCAAATAATTTCCTTCGCCATCGTTCAAACAAATTTCATTGGCTCGGCCTCTATTTGTTATAAGTATATCAATATCACCATCCTGGTCGAGGTCGGCTAATGTTATGTTTCTTGTAGGTGCATACTCCACTCCAAAGGAAGAGCTCCTTGAAAAGTTCCCTTTGCCGTCGTTTTTATAAATATAGTTGGGAGCCATATCGTTTCCTACCACTATGTCTATATCGCCATCCTTATCAAGATCTCCCAGTTCAGCAGCATAAGTAGTTGATCTTTGCGCACCTAAATCCTTTTCAACGGTGAAAATCCCTCTCCCGTCATTTATGAAAATTCTATTCTGACCAGGCCAATGTCTTCCATTAGCTACAATAATATCTTTATCGCCATCGCCGTCTATATCTCCACTGGCAACAGATGCAGTGCGTTCTTTGTAGGTGCCCAAAATAAGGCGTCCATTAGATTGCATTTCATATTCTTGTGTAAAACCAAATTGAAACACATAGCAAAATATGAGGGTTACAATAGTTGTTTTATTTCCCATAAAAAGTTTTGAAACTCGAATCAACAGAATAATGGGCTTTAAGCTCGATAGTGTTTAGCCCCTTGTATTTGGTTAATAATGTTGACTAAGTTAGCAAAAAGGACTAACATTAAATATGTACGCAGATTTATCAAAATCGATACTCCAAGGTGAACGAAAATGTATGACTTTGTCGGTTTCAGAAACTAGATCAACTCAACAAAGAATTTATCTATGGCGCACAGAATGTATTTAGAATTATCTATAAAAGTATTCTGTTGCTTTATTCAGAAATAGGTATTAGACCCACACATTATAATGAGGACCAGAACAGTTATTCAGGTGGGTATGCCTTTCTGTAATACCCTTATTTATCAGGTTTTGGGCACGTTCATTTTCACAAATTCTACCCTTCTGTTATTAGCTTTGCCTTCAGGTGTACTATTGTCAGCCACCGGCACATTTTCTCCAAATCCTTTTGAGTCCATCCTTTCGCTGTCAATACCCTGTGCAATTAATTCATTCACTACTGTCTTAGCCCGCTGTTCCGATAAATTTATATTAAACTGGGTATCACCATCAAATACCTGCATACATTTTTCGATTTCCTCATTTGCCTTCTCCGTGGTAAAACCAAGTCCAATGGCATATTTAAAAATCAAATTTCGCTCCTCCTCATCAATTTCATGGTCGGCACAGATAATCTTCCACAGGTCATGGAACCGCTCAATTCGTTCTTCTAACGAATAGGGTGGAATCAAGTGGTACTTCCCGGGGTTTTTAAGTATGGGTTTTACTTCTTCCTCTGAAACATCGAGCTTAACAGCCAAACGCTTCAAAACAGTTTCTTCTTCGGGGTTGATAGGGCCATCTATGATCGCCAACTTTACAATAGCGGCGAAATGCGACACTTTACTTTCGTGCTCCCCTGATTCGTAAGCTTCAAAGATTGACATATTCTGTTTCTTTTATAGGTTACCGTATATTTAATAGCGCCTTCTTTAGTCTTTAGGAGGGCTTAAAGCATTCCTCCTATATAATTAAACACCCTTGTTTTGTAATCGTTAAGACCGGTATAGAATTCCTCATAACGATCTTTTAGTTCCCAGTGGTTTTGCAGGAAATCGGTATTGGAAGAAATGTCCTGAGGCTCCAAAAACCCATGTAACTTGTCCTCATAATCGGCAATTTCTTTCTTTAAGTTTTTCGTCTCCTTTACTCTGGTCTTTATTTCATGCTTAAACTTTTGCAACCGCTCAAAAAGATTGGGTGTGTTTTCTTTGTATATCCGGGCATTCAATAACTGCTCTATAAACCAGGTTTCAGTTTCAATATATCCAAGGGTCAATTTCCACCATTGGGCATCATGGAGGAAAGCGTTCAATAATTCTTCATGTGTGTTTTGTTTGCCCAACATTTTAGCACTTTTAAAATTGATCGAAAAGTTACTCGTTTTGGAAGCTTCTTTAAATGATCGTGATCAGTTCTGTGGATTATTATCTAAATAAATTGCAACACTTTTGCGCCCCTGATCTTTTGTTCCTTTAAATCAAGCAGTGCTTCGTTGGCCTGTTCCTTATTATTTTAAGGCGGTGGGCAGTTCAATGAAAAATTCAAACACGTTTCTCATCAAGAAGGAATTGCATTGTTAGAGGAAAATACCATTCGCGAACAAAGGCTAAAACCAGGACTTTTTACTTCTTAGAGGCTCTTACCACTACAAATGAGCCCTCTCCAAAGCCTGATTTAGGAATTTGTACTTCCGCCATCTCCTCTAAATCGCCAAAAAGGGTCTGGTTGAATTCCAGGTTTTTGAATCCTGCATCTTTTAGTAATGTCTGTATTCGGTCTACGGTATAAAAATTCGCCTTTGCGAAGAACGTACTTCGATGGCGTTTTTCGATATATTGTTTCGCCACACTTCTATCCTTATCCAAAAATCCGATCAACACAGAACCTTCGTGTTTTAAGACCCTGTATGCTTCGGCCAAAGCATTCTTTAAACTATCTAAATGGCAAATGGTTACAAAAAGTACAAAATCGAATTGCAGGTCACCATACGGAAGTCCCTCAGCTAAACCTTCAATAACCTCTATTCCCCTGTTTATAGCCTTTTCGGCCATTTCGCTGGAGGGCTCTACGCCTTCTTTAATTCCCAAAGGAAGGGCAAATCTTCCGGTGCCCAAACCCACCTCAATACCCCTGATATTTTCCGGTAGTTTTAATAATTGTTCCCTAATCGCGGTAAGTTCGGATTGATAGACTTTTGGATAGTCTTCATACCATTTCTCATATTCTTCTACGTGTCTGTCAAATATTTCTGTGTGTGTCATCGTGCTTTTGTTTTATGATTCCCTAAATATCATGAGAATTAAGTCCCGCTGCAATGATCTAAGTCAATAGGTGGCAGGTTTTTAGAAGTAAAAAAACAGGACGCTGATTAGGGTCCCAGCTGGGAATGTTTATAAAAAGATAAGGCACCGTCTAAAGCAAATTCAGCTTTTCCACGATACCTTATCGAACCAACCAAATTAATTTAGGTTAACCAATTTTACTGTTCTAAAACCTCGAAAGTTACTTTGTTATTCATCGCCTCAAAATTAATTACTCATGAGGCTATCACAATACCTTGCGTCTGTATGAGGATCATCGAATTGTGCAATACGGAGTGTTTCCGTTGACAACCATCAATACCTAAAAACAGCGTTCATCTGACTTTCCTTTACGGGCATTTGTTCAGGAGGTAAAAAATACACTTCACCCCCTTGTTCAAAAGTTAGCAGAGCCGCTAAATTGGTCAACGAAACATTATTGATTTCGTGTTTTTCGTCTATTGAAACTTCATTTTCCTTCTTATCATAAATGCCGAATACATCACGGCCTTCTTCTATAAAGAGTGTATCAATCTTTCCATTGAGTGCGGCGTTCACAATGACATCTATCTCATAAGAAGTCTTTTGCGTATCGCATAATTCGTTGAACTTGTTAATCTTGTTAAACTTAGCGCTTCGAAAATATTCCTCAACCAGTACCCAGGATTCCTGATGTCTTTTATCATCCTTTTTATATTCGGGGTCACCTGACAGGTGTTTATCATACAGGTTTTGATGCGAATTCACTTCGGCATACAGCCCGTACAGCCGATTGATACATGAAAGTACCAAGGGTGCCTTCGAATCTGATGTGATTTTTTTTACACCATCGTCCAACATCCTGAAATACCGCAACAATTCATCCTTTTCATCATCCTTTCCCGCGCCTTGCCCGTGAAACGATGCCCCAAAAGCAGCCTGTCCGCTCCTGAACTGCAAATTCTTTTGTTCATAATCGGAGCCGACAGCATCCTCCAATTGTCTCGGAGCAAAATCCTCCAGATACATATCCTTAAAAGAGTGACGTGACGCTTCATATAGTTTTACATAATCCTGGCTAAGATCCAAAAGATAGTAAAGCCCATTGTTATGATATAGCGGTAGCAGGGGCAAAAGATAAAAATGGCCCGCTACGTAGGTCTTTGCCTCGAATGAAATGGGAACCATAAAGTATCTCATTCCACCATCGGAATCCAAAAAAATGGCCAATCCATCAGATGGGTTCCTCCATAGTTCCACCTTGTCTAAAAGCTGCTCTACAGGTTTGAGGTATTCATCTATATCATTCATATGCATTTGATGTTCCGTCAAAGTTTTCTGTACCTCGTTCATACATTGTCTAAGCAAAGCTTGCGCCATATGCATATTCTGTTCCTTGCCATTTTTATCCATGGGCAGGAATATGGAAACACAATAAAGATTGCGTGTTTCGGCCAGGGTTTCAAAGTCTTTTTTTGGTAGTGGATGTTTTTCGGATGTATTCATGACTCAACTATTTATAACCAAAATACCTAATTCAAAAAACACTTAAAATGACTTGTATCATCAGGTTCAAATTATTTTATCGGTGAAACTGCCAATGGAGAGTAAGGAATGATTTATATCATTTCTGATTAGCGACAATGTAACTTCCTTTATGCCAGAATTTTTAAGGAACAAACTTTGTTGAAATGAATAAGATCATCACCCTGACCATGAACCCTGTGGTAGATAAAGACACCTCTGTGGCAGGCATTGTGCCCAACAAAAAGTTGCGATGCAAAACACCTGCCTATTTTGCGGGAGGTGGAGGTATCAATGTTTCAAGGGCTTTGAAGAATCTGGGTTATAAATCACTTTGTATGTATTTGTCGGGCGGGCCAATGGGAATGCACTTGCAACAATTAATATCCAATAATAACATCGAACAAAAAGTAGTTCCAATCGAGGGGTGGACCCGTGAAAACCTTTCCGTGACCGATACAAATACCCGGTTGCAATTCCGATTTGTAGTGCCGGGGCCCAACGTAAAAACAGAAGAATGGGAGGAGGTACTGACCCTTTTGGAGGAAAATTTACAAAAAGACGATTTTTTAGTCGCCAGTGGAAAATTACCGCCCAAAATGCCAACTGATTTTTATGTACAGGTTTCGAAAATTACGGCTAAAAAGGAAGCGAAACTGGTGTTGGATACTTCCGGCGAAGCATTGCTTCCCAGCATGAAAGCTAAGATTTTTCTAATGAAGCCCAACTTGGGTGAGCTGAGCAATATTATGCATGTAACATCCATTTCGGCTATGGAGCTGGAACCTTTAGCCAAAAGGCTCCTTGAAGAAATTAGTTGTAAAGTACTCGTGGTTTCCTTAGGTGCGAAAGGAGCGTTATGGGCGACCAAAAATGAAATAGAATACATTCCCGCTCCTACGGTGCATCAAAAAAGCACCATTGGTGCAGGCGACAGTATGGTCGCTGGTATGGTATTCAGCCTAACCCATGAAAAATCAATAGGGGAAGCCGTAAAATATGGTGTAGCATGTGGTACGGCCGCTACGCTTCACCCTGGCACACAACTTTGTAATAAGGAAGATGCGGATGATCTATATGTGTGGATAGAAAATAATAGTGTTAAAAAAACAAAAAAAATCCCCAAACTGATCTAGGTCATGTGGAACTAGAAATTGACCTTGTATTTTTGCGCTTTAGTTAAGAATAATAAAGTTCATTGAATAATTTACAAGCCTTACTCGGGGGGGTTAGGCTTGACAGGATGGAAGAGGCATGACGCTCCTTTAGACCATTTGAACCGCGATAAGGTTTAGCTATAAATTTTGTTGAGGTCAGTGTAAGCGGTAATCGGATCAGAAAGCATCTTCTACGGAAACCGGAACATTTGGGTGTTCCGGTTTCTTTTTCTAGAAAATAGCATCAAACTTACGCAGGTCATTTTGAACTTGGATGCCTTCCCTTAGTTTAGCATCTTAGTTGAGTGCAACAGTTCTTTGAAAACGAAGTCTAACGACTTCTTTGTGTCATAAATAACAATATACTTATTATTTGTGGGGAGTACTAAGGTCCGGTATAAGAGGGTGTCGAAAATGCCCCATGCCGTGTGGTTTTAGCTATGGCCTGGCAATAGGTTTCACTCAAAATTACGCAAAGCGGTCAAAGGTGGTTTTTACAGTTTCTTTAAAGTATTGATTGGCATCATTGCAAAATGGTAAAGGTCATAGTAAGGGACACGGATGCAGTTGGCACTCCAATCGATCGTTTAGGTTGTTTTTGCAATAAAATGGTTTAAGAGATTGATAAAAAAGTGTTGATGAATCCCCTTTCTTTATGAAAAACAGGAAGTTTCGGCTTCCTGTTTTTTTTTGATATTAATATAATGGCTTTTTATTAATTCGACAATTATATAACCATTTCATTTACCTGTGTTTCTGTTGCTTCCCGGGGTATTCCTGTTGCTCCTGCCCCGATTGGAATTATTCTCGTCATGGTACCTCCGAATGCTATCCTCATTGTAATTTTGGATCCGCTCATATCGAGATCGTCTTAAATCGATGCTTTCGTAACGCGCTGGCAAAACGTTTCGCCGCACCCAAAGATCTCCGTCCAAATACAGATAGGTTCTCGCCGACAGATCATAGTAGATCATGTATTCGGGGAAATAGACATAGCGCACCACCTCTACCCGGTTTGGATAAAACCAGGGCGGCGGCGGATTGTTGGGCCGGGAAGTAACTACAACCGGTCCACATCTTGCCAATAACAATAAAACGATGACTATAATAAATAGTATTCCTGATTTAAATAGCGCTCTGTTTTCCATCACCCTTAATTTCAATAACAAATTAATGGGAGAATAGAGAGATTGGGAATGACCTACATCATATTAGAATACATGCATTTAGAATAATTTTGCGATAGTTCTGCGGGAAGATACCAAAGAAGCATTATATCAATGTGGAGTTTAAGAAATGAATGAAGCAAGTGTCTAATAAAAATAACAAAGAAAAATCCAAAACTTCGGGAAGCGATAAAAACTACCCCAAACCGCCCTATGGGGGATACGGTTTCAATTGGCTCTACTTTTTGTTCTTAGGACTATTATTATGGTTTTCCATTTTTTCCAATTCTGTTTCCGGAACTAAAGAAATCAATTGGTCTTTTCTGCAAGACACCCTTTTGGCACAACAGGAGGTAGCAAGAATTGTGGTAGTAAACAAAGAATTCGCGGAAATCCATATCAAAAAAGACCGCTTGGGAGACCCAAGACACAAAGAGGTTAGTGAAAAATTGTTCAGTGCTGAAGCAGGGCCACAATACCGCATGACCATCGGATCGGTAGAAACTTTTGAGGACAAATTACAACGGGCCCAAGAAGATTTTTCCCCTTCAGAAAAAATAAATGTACACTATGAGTCCCGTACCAGTTGGATAGGTATCCTGTCCTGGCTTTTGCCCTTTGGGATTATCATTTTGTTCTGGCTATTCATGCTGCGGAGAATGGGTGGCAGAGGTACAGGTGGAAATTCGCTGTTCAATTTTGGGAAATCAACGCCACGAGTTTCCGAAAAAGTCACCAAAAGCTCGGCTAGCTTTAAAGATATTGCAGGTTTAAAAGAGGCCAAGTTAGAAGTCATGGAAGTGGTGGATTTTTTAAAAAATCCCGAAACCTATACGAAGCTCGGGGCCAAAATCCCCAAAGGGGTATTGTTGGTAGGTCCTCCCGGAACAGGAAAGACCTTAATGGCCAGAGCCGTTGCGGGCGAGGCTCAGGTTCCCTTTTTCTCCATGTCGGGATCCGAATTTGTAGAAATGTTTGTGGGCGTGGGAGCCTCCAGAGTGCGAGACCTCTTTAAAAAGGCCAAAGAAAAAGCACCGAG
>CAJQNH010000152.1 GCA_905479615.1 uncultured Eudoraea sp. | reverse complement strand
AGAACCGGGCAAAGAACATGCAGGTTTTGGAAGTCCCACCCGAACATCCATATTCGATTATATAGGAGTTCCACATCATCAGAGGTGGGTAAACAATAGAAAGTTTGATGGAGGACAATTACTGCCTGAAGAAAAGGAACTACGGGACTTTTACAAAAGGTTACTCAATTTTACAATTGGTAGTGAGGCATTAATGGGAAAGTATGCTGATATACATTATTACAATAGGGATAATACCAAAAATTACAACTACAAAGTACTATCATATGTGCGATGGTCTCAAAATGAGAAGCTAGTTGTTATTGCTAATTTTGATGCAGATGAACCCTATTCTTTTGAATTAAAAATTCCAATGGAAATAATTAAAGAATGGGGCTTGAAAGAAGGTTCTTTTAAGATGACGGATGCCCTCTATGGTGAGACAATAAAGGAGCTGAATGTTGTTGATGGAATAGGTAGATTTACTGTGGAGATTCATCCGTTAGAATCTTTTATCTTTAAACTTTCCGATTAATGAGTAACCAATAGTTTAATTTGATGAGAAGATTTATACCAGTACTACTTATACTTTTTTTTATGAATTGCGCAGAGAAAAGTAACACGCTACTTACCATAGGACACAGGGGGGCGATGGGACACGAGACAGAAAATACCCTTGCTTCCATTCAGAAAGCACTTGACCTCAATGTAGATATGATAGAAATAGATGTCTTTAAAATCACTAGTGGTGAAATAGTTGTATTTCATGATGAGAAAATTGACCGATTAACAAATGGAAGTGGTGATATTGAAAGTTTGGATTTAGAATCCCTTAAAAATTTGACCGTTGAAGGGAACCATAAAATTCCGCTACTTAGCGAAGTTTTAGATGTAATAAATCATAAGGTGCCCTTGAATATTGAACTAAAAGGAGCCGGCACATCTGAAGGTGTAATTGACATTATTAATTCTTATATGGAGAATAAAGGTTGGACTTTGGATGATTTTCTGATCTCCAGTTTTAATTGGGAGGAGCTAAAAAATATGCGTCTTATTAATAAGAACATCAAAATTGCCGTACTAACGGAGAGCAATCCATTAGATGCCATTGTGATTGCCAAAGATCTAAAGGCGGTAGCTGTAAACCCTAATTACCTCAGTTTAACCAAAGAAAATATCTCTGAAATTAAAAGTCAGGGTTTTAAAATTTTCACCTGGACCGTAAATGATGCAGAGCAAATTTCGAAGCTGAGAGAATTGGGTGTTGATGGTATTTTCACTAATTACCCGGAACGGGTCAACTAATGCTTGATGTTATTGTAATAGGGGGCGGTGCTGCAGGGTTTTATTGCGCTATTCATATTGCAGAGGCAAATCCTAAATTAAAAATTGCGATTCTGGAGCGTGGTAAAGAAGTGTTGTCCAAAGTTAAGGTTTCAGGTGGTGGCCGTTGTAATGTTACCCATGCGGAATTTGAGCCTTCATCATTGGTAAAAAACTACCCCAGGGGCGAAAAGGAACTTTTGGGTCCCTTTCACATGTATTCCACAGCTGATACCATAGAATTTTTTGAAAAACGCGGAATAAAAATAAAAACAGAATCCGATGGGAGAATGTTCCCTGTAAGCAATTCCTCCCAAACCATTATTGATTGTTTTCTTGGTGAAATACAGAAATATGGTATTACCCTCCTTAAGAGTAGCTCAGTTATAAATATTCTGCCATTTAAAGATATAAAATCGGGTAAAGAGACCGAGTGGCAGGTACAATCGGTAAAAAAGTTTTATCAGGCAAAAAGAATTGTACTTGCAACAGGGAGCAGCACTAAAATATGGACTTTGTTAGAACAACTTGGACATACCATTGTGACTCCTGTACCTTCTTTATTTACATTTAATATTAATGATAGTAGAATTTCGGGAATTCCCGGGCTGAGTACTAATGCCAGGATTGAAATTTTACCCAGACAGATGAAGGGTAAAGAGATCAATACCCAATTTAGAAATAGAAAAAGTGGAGCCTTAAATTTGATTTCAGAAGGTCCTGTTCTTATTACACATTGGGGTTTGAGCGGTCCGGTTATCTTAAAACTCTCAGCGAGGGCCGCCAGATTATTACATGAGTACAAATACAGGTTTAGGGTGAGGATAAACTGGATGCCAGATTATCATAAGGAGGGGCTTTTATCTCTTTTTAATGAGATAAAACAAGTCGATCCAAAGAAGACAATTTACAAAACGAAGGCTATTGCTCTCCCTGCAAGATTATGGGGTAAATTAGTTATTGCATCAGATATAGCCAAGGATTTAAAATGGGCAGATGTTTCCAGGAAGCAATTGGATAGACTCGGACAATTTATAACAGCTGCAGAATTCAATGTAGAGGGCAAGAGCACCTTTAAGGAAGAATTTGTAACGGCTGGTGGTGTAGACCTTAAAGAGGTAAATTTTAAGACTTTTGAGAGTAAAATTCTCCCCGGTTTGTATTTTGCAGGTGAGGTATTAAATATAGATGCTGTTACCGGAGGCTTTAATTTTCAAAATGCATGGACAGGGGCTTATATTGCTGCTCAGTCGATTGCGAAGTCTTTATAGAAGCCTTTAATTAAACCAGCGGAAATGCCAGGTAAAGAAAAGCCGCAAGTACACCACCTAAAACAGGTCCAATAACCGGAATCCATGAATAAGACCAGTCGTTTTTACCTTTGTTTTTAATAGGAAGCAGAGCATGCATAATTCTTGGCCCCAGATCCCTTGCGGGGTTTATGGCATAACCTGTAGTGCCACCCAGAGATAATCCAATTCCCCAAACGACAAAGGCAACGGGGATAGCCCCCAGAGAACCTAAACCTATTACAGTGTCTGACTCCAAAATAGTAGCGTCTGTAAAAAAGAGAACTGCAATGATCAGAACAAATGTACCTGAAATTTCCACCAGGAGGTTTGCAAAAATATTTTTGATAGCCGGACCGGTACTAAACACTGCAAGTTTTAAGCCTTGATCCTCGGTTCGGTCAAAATGGTCTATGTAAATCAACCATACTAATAAAGCACCCAGCATAGCTCCCAGAAATTGAGCCAGCAAGTAGGAAGGCACCATATCCCAGGGAAATTGACCGGCAGCGGCCAGACCTATACTCACAGCAGGATTAATATGTGCTCCACTAAAAGGGGCAGCAACAACCACACCTATATAAACCGCAAATGCCCAACCGGTTGTAATTACAATCCATCCACTATTGTGTCCTTTAGTATCTTTTAATACTACATTGGCGGTGACCCCGCAACCAAGGAGGATTAACAGAAATGTACCTATTATTTCAGCGATAAATGGTGTCATATATAATATTGGTTTTTACCTATTTTGTCCAAAATTCTAAAGCTTCAATGGCTTTATACCAGCCATCAATCTGTTTGTTTATTGAAACCCGGTCTGTTGTTGGGTTAAAATGTACATCGGTTTGCCAAATCTCCTGAATTTGTTCCAGATTATCCCAGTATCCTACCGCCAGTCCGGCGAGGAATGCAGCACCCATTACTGTAGTTTCTACTATTTTTGGCCTTACAGTTACTGTATTTAATACATCTGCTTGAAATTGCATAAGTAAATTGTTGACTGTTGCGCCTCCATCTACCCTTAATTCCTTAATTGATATCCCCGAATCTGCTTCCATTGCCTTTAAAATATCCATAGTCTGAAAGGCAATAGATTCCAGGGCAGCTCTCGCTATATGAGCATCTGTACTTCCGCGGGTCAGACCGAATATAGTGCCCTGTGCATGCTGATTCCAGTGTGGAGCTCCCAAACCAGCAAAAGCGGGGACAAAATAAACGCCACCTGAATCGGCCACAGAGGCGGCCAGTTGTTCCACTTCTTTAGATGTTTTAATGATTTTAAGACTATCTCTAAGCCACTGCACTACAGCACCAGCAATAAAAATACTTCCTTCAAGGACGTACTCAGTTTTACCATTTATTTGCCAGGCTACCGACGTAAGAAGGTTGTTTTTAGATACTATTGGTTTATCACCAATATTCATCAACATAAAACATCCTGTACCATAAGTGTTTTTTACCATTCCCTGCTTTGTGCACATCTGCCCAAATAATGCAGCCTGTTGATCCCCGGCTATTCCGGAAATTGGAATTCTGGCCGCAAACAATCCCGGAGTAGTATGTCCATAAACCTCACTCGACTGT
>CAJQNH010000151.1 GCA_905479615.1 uncultured Eudoraea sp. | reverse complement strand
TAAACTCACCCTTTTCAAACAAATTAGTGTTGAGTTCGTCAAAAATTAAATACCAATGTGGGCAGTAACTTTGTATTATGTTAAAGAACTTATTTTATACTAAGCTTAGAGTTTACCAGCTGATCCAACGCCCTTAAACGTTCTGTAACTTCTTTGGTATCCTCTGTATTATCTATGCCTCTTTGTTCAATCTTAGAGGCAAACTGTAAGGCACACATGGCCAATACATCTTGTTTGTCCCTAACGGCATAATTTTGCTCAAATTTCTTGGCAAGCTGCTCTATATTCTTTGCAGCCTTTCTTAGTCCTTCTTCCTGACTCGGGTCAATGGTCAAAGGATATACCCTATCTGCGATAGAGAGCTTTATTTTCAGCTTCTCTCCCATATTTCTTTGTAACACTACTCAGCAAGTTGAGCTATACAATAATCCAACTCTCTAACCAATGTATTTATTTTGAGCTTTGCTTCAGTTTTATTATTATCACTGCCCAGCATTGAATTCGCAAGCTTGAGAGAATTATATCTTTCTTCCCATTCCAAAATGGTATTCCTTATGGTCTCATCCTCATTTTTAAGAGTAACAATTTCCTGCTCCAACCTTACTTTAGACTGATTTAGCAATTCTATTTTGTGTAGGAGCTTGCTAATTTTATTTTCTAAGGAATCAACGATTTCAACCAATTCGCTCATATGCAAATTACAATACGTTTTAAACAAAGTTAATACACCTTAAACGACTTCGCAATAGTTTTTGCAATTATTCTAGAAGTAATACTTTAAATCCAATGATTAGTGCTATTTCACAAATTGAAATAAATATTAAAGAAAATTATGGTTGTTAACAGACCTTTTTTCCAAGTTTAACTCGTATTAATTAAATTCGCGTCAACTTAGCAGCTATGAGAATACTTATTTTAAGCCTACTTCTTCTTTCCGTTCTTACTGGTTTGGGTCAGGAAAAGTACCCTCTAAACACTTTCAGGCCTCCTTTGGATATACCCTTAGTGCTCGCTGGTACCTTTGGTGAATTGAGATCTAATCATTTTCATTCTGGTATCGACATTAAAACCCAACAGCGACAGGGATTGCCCGTCTATGCCATAGGAAATGGCACGGTAACAAGAATAAAAGTAGGCCTTTGGGGATATGGAAAAGTGATATATATTGCCCATCCTAACGGATATACTTCGGTATATGGACATCTTCAAAAGTTTTCGCCGGAAATAGAATCTTTTATTAAAAAAATTCAATATGAGAAAAAATCATATGAAGTTGAGGTATTTCCTGATTATGGTGACCTTAAGGTCTTAAAGGATCAGGTTATAGCATATAGTGGAAACACGGGAGGATCTTCTGGGCCACATTTGCATTTTGAAATAAGAAGTAGTATTTCAGAAAAACCCACTAACCCCCTGCTTTATGGTTTAGAGGTGCGGGATGCTACCAATCCAACTCTGGTTAGTTTATTTGCTTATCCATTGTCTGAAGAAGCGCAGGTAAATAGAAGTAGCAAGAAGATTCAGATTAAATTTAACAAACAAAAGGATGGGTCTTACCTGGCAGATAAAGTCTACGCCTCCGGAACAATTGGTTTTGGAATAAATACCTATGACAGGCAAGATCTCGCGGCCAATAAGAATGGAATCTATTCTGTACAACAATTAGTGAATGGAAAAATTTACACCGATTTTAATTTTGAATCGTTCTCATTTAAAGAAACCCGATATATCAACACTCTGATAGATTATGACCATTTTGGGAAATATAACCAGCGCATACAACGCTGCTTTATTGCACCGGGCAATCGACTTGAAATATATAAACAAATATATAATGAAGGAAAAATTGATGTAGGCGAAGGACTTTATTACAAAGTGGAAATCCTTATAAAGGATCTGCAGGATAATCTTGTAAAACTAGTTATTCCTGTTGAAGGAAAAAGACAGCAGCCACTTGTGATTGAGGATGAATTGAAGACAGATTATTTTATTGTCGCCAAGCAACCTAATAATTATGACCTGAATGCAGCAAAAGTCTATTTTCCGGCAAATACCTTTTATGATAATTTCTATATGGACCTCCAAAAAGGTAAGGATACCGTTGTGATTCACAATAATAGAATCCCGGCACACAAAAACTTTACAATAACTTTTGATGTAACTAAATACGCACAGCAGCAACGAAAGAAATTGTTCATAGCCCGTCTCGATAAAAAAAAGAAGGCTAATTACATGACCACTTTTAAAAGAGGGACAACTTTTACAACCAGAACCAGAAGCCTTGGGACTTATACCCTTGTGCAGGATACAATTCAACCAAAAATACGTCCTAAGAACTTTAAGGAAAAGCAATGGTTGAATAACTACCGTTATCTCAGCCTTAAGGTCTCCGATGACTTAAGTGGCATTGACACTTATTCTGCCACATTAAATGATGAATGGATATTAATGGAATACGAACCCAAAACAAAAACACTTACCTATAATTTTGACGATAAAATTCTAAATCAAACGCAATGTGAACTTAAAGTAATCGTTACAGATAACGTAGGGAATTCAAATACCTTTACCAGTAGTTTTTACAGAAAATAAACTTTTGAAGTGTTCTAAACTCTTATTCCTTCTTACTCTTTTGGGTTCGTTTACTTTGGTAAGCGGGCAAAAGGCATCAATCACAGGGGTAGTTCTGGGAATTAATGATGAGCCATTATCCAATGTAAACATAACTACCAAGGGTCATGGAACCTATACCGATTCCACCGGGTTTTATTTACTGGAAGTAATTCCCGACAAGGAAATAACGATAATTTTTACTCATTTAGGCCATAAAAATGTAATCCTGGAAAATTTAATCCTCTCCACAAATGAGACTTTTGAATTCAACCCGGTAATGAAAACTGATGTAATTCAGGTAGATGGTGTTGAAGTTACTGCAACCGGAGAAAAAAGCGCGGAAGGCATAACAACCATTTCAGCTAAACTCGTGCGAAAAATTCCAGGTGCCAATGCAGGTGTAGAAAATGTGCTGAAGTTACTTCCGGGAGTATCTTCCAATAACGAATTAAGTACGCAGTATTTTGTGCGAGGTGGGAATTATGACGAAAACCTGGTTTATATCAATGATATTGAGGTCTACCGCCCATTTCTTGTGCGTTCCGGGCAGCAAGAAGGATTAAGTTTTGTAAATAGTGATATGGTGCAAAATCTGGAATTCTCAGCTGGCGGTTTTCAGGCTCATTATGGGGATAAGCTCTCTTCTGTATTGGATATTACCTATAAAAACCCAACAGAATTCGGGTTGAATTTGGAAGCTAGTTTTCTTGGAGGAGGAATTACGCTTGAAACTTTATCTGAAAATAAGAATTTTACCAGTGTAACCGGCCTCCGATACAGAAACAATAGTCTTCTGGTAAATAGCCAGCAGACCAATACGAATTTCACCCCAGCTTTTGCAGATTTACAAACTTATCTTACTTACCATTTCTCCAGAAAATTTAGCCTTAACTTTTTAGGAAACCTTTCTGTCAATAATTATAAAAATGTGCCTCTTTCCAGGCAGACCAACTTTGGAACAATTAGCGATCCTAAAGCCCTTGTTGTATTTTATCAAGGAGAAGAAAATAATAATTATCGAACCAGCCTTGGGGCACTTAAAGCGGATTATTTCGTAAATGACAAACTATCACTAAGTTTTATAACTTCTGTTTACCACACGACAGAAGAAGAGTATTCCGATGTTATTTCACAATATGAATTAGGTGAGATTGACACAGATCTTGGCAGCAATAATCTTGGTGAGCTAAGCTCCACCAGGGGATTAGGCACTCAGTTTAACAGGGCACGCAATGATCTTGATGCTCTCATTGTGAATGTGGCGCACAAAGGCAAACTTGGTAAAAATAAGGAGTCCTGGGAATGGGGTATTAAATATACCCATGAGGACTTTAGAGATCAAATTCGTGAATCTGAATTTTTAGACTCTTTAGGTTATTCGGTTAGGCCTCCAACTGATGAGTTTATAAACAACCAACCGCAAGAACCTTTTAACGCTGAAATAGTGCCTTATACATCTGTTTCTGCCTTGAATTTTGTAAAAACGAATCGTTTATCCGGATATCTTCAATTTAGCCGAAGAACACTGTGGAATAGCAATAACATTTATTATAACTTAGGATTCAGAACCCAATATTGGAAGGTCAGCGGAGAAGGATTTTCCAGTAATTCTCAGCTCATTTTCAGCCCAAGAGGACAGTTTGCAATTAAACCTTCATGGAAGGTCGATATGTTATTTAGAATTGCGGCAGGGGTATATCAGCAACCCCCATTTTATCGTGAATTAAGAGATCCTACCGGTACAATTCAACCAGACGTAAAAGCACAAAAATCTGTACATTTCGTACTTGGCAATGAATATAGCTTTGAACTCTGGAACCGGCCTTTTAAACTGCTAAGTGAAGTGTATTATAAGAATTTGACAAATGTAAATCCATACACCATTGATGATGTCAGAATTCGCTATGCCGCAGCAAATAATGCAAAGGCCTATGCGTATGGATTTGATATGAGAATGAATGGTGCATTTGTTCCGGGAACAGAATCCTGGGTAAGTTTAGGTTTCCTTAAAACCGAAGAAAATATTGATAACAGAGGGTATATTTCAAGACCAACCGATCAAAGGTTTCAATTAGGCATATTGTGGCAGGATTACATCCCAACGATTCCCAGTTTAAGGATGTACCTGAATCTTGTTTACAATACCGGAGTACCCGGAGGTTCTCCAAGTTATGCCGATCCTTATAATTTTCAGAATAGATTAAGAGATTATAGAAGGGCCGATATGGGAATTTCCTATATTTTTGCTGACGAAAAAAACAAACACCCCCAAGGGCATTGGCTCCATAAGTTCAAGGAGTTTAGTGTTGGCTTTGAAATTTTCAACATGTTCAACAACCAAAACTCCATTACCAATACATGGGTCAGGGACGTGGACACTCAAAGACAATTTGCCGTGCCCAATTATTTGACGGGTCGTATTCTCAATATAAAATTTGGGGTGCGTTTTTAAATGATACCGATGAAAAAAATCGTTTCCATGATGTTGTTTTTGACCGTTGCCTTGGTTTCGGCCCAGAAAAACATTTATGAGAACAGAAAGTTTGATGAACTAACGGAGGACCATCAAGTACTGGCCATTATGCCCTTTATTGCCCATCTGGAACTAAAAGAGGTGGTAGACCGCAACGAACTGAAAGTTTTGGCGGAACGCGAAGGCTACGCGGTACAGAATGCACTGGAAACTTATTTTTCCAAACGGAAGGAACGCAAAAAGTTTAATGTGGACTTTCAGAATATCTTGAACACCAACGCCATTCTAGCGCAAAATGGGATTGATTATGACAATATTGATATTCACACCACCCAAGAACTCTGCAAGATTCTA
>CAJQNH010000150.1 GCA_905479615.1 uncultured Eudoraea sp. | reverse complement strand
AGTTCCTTTTCTTCAGGCAGTAATTGTCCTCCATCAAACTTTCTATTGTTTACCCACCTCTGATGATGTGGAACTCCTATATAATCGAATATGGATGTTCGGGTGGGACTTCCAAAACCTGCATGTTCTTTGCCCGGTTCTCCTACTTCCTGACCAAAATAGATCATAGTTGGAGAAGTGCTGATAGTAGCCGATACTACCATGGCCGGTTTCCCCTTTACCGCACTACCCGCAAAATCCGGACTCGCAATTCGTTGTTCATCGTGATTTTCAAGAAAATGTAACATCTGATGTTCAATATCCTGCATCCCATTTTGCACTACGGGTATATGATCTGTCCATCCATGACCTTGCATGATGTGTTTAAGGCTATCATAGAATTCGACCTTGTCATATAAGTAATCCATTTTGCCTTTATGAATATAAGTACGGTATAAATCTGGATTATAAACCTCAGCTAATAGAAAAGCATCCGGGTTTTTAATTTTAATATTGGAGTTCATATAGCTCCAGAATTCTACAGGTACCATTTCAGCCATATCAAAACGGAATCCATCCACCCCTAATTCCAACCAATACAAGGCAATATCTTTAAATTTTTTCCATGAATCGGGAATATCTTTATCAGACCAAAAAGTGTAGTGGGCTTTGAAATCCTTTTGAGCATATTCATCAGGTAAGGTTTCAAAATCATACGCTCCATCGGGTCGAACCCCATAATTAATTTTCACAGTTTCATACCAATCGTTAAAATTAGGTTGGGCAAGACGTGAACCATTCCCTGTCCATTTTGCCGGATTCTCATCAAATTTACCATCTGCCAAAAGGTGTTTTTCACCTCCAAGAGGTATGTAACCGTTTTGCCATACCGGTACTTTGAAGGATTCTTCTGTTATATAATAATAATTATTATCCTTATGGTATTCTATTGTAGTATCGTCCTTTGCCCCAAATGGTGTTTTCCCATTCGGTGTTGACCCGCCTTCGTATTGTCGCGCAACATGATTTGGAACTATGTCTATTAACAGTTTTAACCCCGCATTGTGTGTTCGCTCGATCAAAGATTTAAACTCCTCCAAACGATTCATCGGGTCCTCAGCCAAATCGGGATTAACGTTGTAATAATCTTTAACTGCATAGGGAGATCCCGCTCTGCCTTTCACAACATCCGGGTCATCATTAGAAATGTTGTATTTTGTATAATCTGCTACCACCGCATGATGGGGTACTCCGGTATACCATATATGAGTAATCCCAAGATCTTTGATCTCCATTAAAGCCTTATCTGTAAAATCAGAAAATTTACCAACCCCATTTTCCTGGATAGTCCCCCAGGGTTTGTTAGTGGTGTTTGTATTTCCAAACAAACGTGTAAATACCTGATATACTACTTTTTTATTTGATTGATTTAAGCGCTTCATTTTTTTAATATTTGTCTGTTCTTTTTCCTCGGCACACCCTAATATGATCACAAAGCAACTTAATACAACCACTAAAATCCTTTGCATGCTAATTAGATTTTTTGCTGAATATTAGTACTCCGTTATCTTTTAATTGCAAATCCTTTTTCAAAATAACTTCTTCTGAGGTAAGAATATCTTTAAATCTATTACCAATAAGATTCATTTCATTAAAACGCTCAAGGTTTAAGGTATATGGAATCTCGTTTTTGTTTAGTATTAGCATTACTGTTTCATCCTTATTCTGCCTAAAAATGACATAAACTCCATCCTTTGGAGCAAAATGAGTGGTTTTTCCCGTATGAATTGCCGTACTTCCTTTTCGATAGCTTAGTAATTTTCTAGTGAACTCCTGCATCTCTTTTTGTTTCCTTTTAAGGCCCTCACCTGTAACAGCGTTAACACTATCGTTTTCCCATCCCCCTGGAAAGTCAGACCGGATAAGGCCATGATCTCCGGGGTTATCACTATTATTTAGTAAAACTTCAGTGCCATAATAAATTTGGGGTATGCGGGGAGCGAAGATTATAAATGCCAGTGCCATTTTGGTTTTTATAAAATCTTCATTCAACTGTGTAAAAAGACGGTCCATATCATGATTATCCCCAAAAAATAGAATGGAAGAGGGATCGTGATATGCAAAATCATTGGCAAGTCCTTCATATAATTTCACCAATCCGGAATCCCAATTCTCTTCCGCATTAAGTGCTTCAATCAATGTTCGCTGTAAGGGAAAATCCATTGTTGTTTTTAGGTTAGATTCATAACCATCTGAATTGGTTACCCCCTGTTGCCAATAGCGAACCAAAAGCGGGTTATAAGTCCATTCCTCTCCCACAATATTGAATTTTGGATATTCTTGCATAATACTACCAGCCCATCTGGACATAAATTCTTTGTCGGGATAAGGATAAGTGTCCTGCCTGATTCCTGCAAGTTTCAAAGTCTCTATCCACCATATACTATTCTGAATAATATAATTCGCCATAAAAGGATTATTTTGATTTAAATCTGGCATTGACGGCACAAACCATCCATTATTCATTAGATCTTTATCTGCTTTTGAAGCGTAAAGGTCCTGATTTACGGTTCGTCGGTGGTTCGTAACCTTTGCTTCTGCTCCTTCCTCATAATCTGATTGAAAGTTTACCCAATCGTTAAACGGTAAATCTGACATCCACCAATGATTAGCTCCACAATGATTGGCAACCTGGTCCATAATTAATTTTATTCCATTTTTCGATGCTTTCTGTGAGAGCAGAATATAGTTCTCCAGATTCCCAAAACGCGGATCCACCTTGTAAAAATCTGTCATGGCATAGCCATGATATGAAGACTGGGGCATATCGTTAATCAATAAAGGAGTAGGCCATATGGCAGTAAACCCCATGGAAGCTATATAATCTAGATGATTAATAATCCCCTGAATATCCCCTCCATGACGGGCATAGTCATCTTTCCTGTTGATGTCTTTCTCAAGCAGTCCCGGGACAATATTTATTTCAGGATCACCATTTGCAAAACGATCGGGAGTAATTAAATAGATTACATCAGAAGAATCAAAACCCAAAAATTCCTCAGATAGTCTTTCTCTTCTATTTAAAGGATATGAATAGGAAATTTCATTTCCACTTTCAGTAGTGAACAAAATTTCAATTAGCCCCGGAGAAGTATCTGCAGCAATTGAAATGTCAAGAAAAAGATAATTGGGGCTTTCAGCCCTATGGAAAGCTTCCAGGTTAACTCCATTATAGCGCATTGACGGGATAGTTGCGCCAATTCCATTTCCATTTATCATTAGCTGTAATCTGGTATTCTTGAACCCCAACCACCAATTAGGAGGCTCAACCCTATTTATCTGTGCGGATGAAAAAGTTACTATCAAAAAGAGCATACCAGTTAAAACAATTGATTTTATTAACCATCTAATTTTCATCATGGGTTAATTTCTTGTCAAATACAATCTTTATAAAATGATCAAAACGAATGTTTTAGGTGTTTTGTTCAATGGTTTCCTGAGATGGTTTTAAAACAACTCTTTTACCATTTACCCGTAGTGTCATTTCAGCAGTCCCATCGTGTTCAAAACTAGTCTGATCTTCTGTGATTTTAACCTTAATGATACGATTTCTGAAATTTACTTTAAATGAATACGATTTCCATTGCTTTGGAATTTTAGGTGCAAAAGACAGTTTGTCATCTTTCATTCGCATACCTCCAAACCCCTCTACGATACTCATCCATGTTCCTGCCATTGAAGTGATATGTAAACCTTCTTCAACCTCTTTGTTATAATCATCCAGATCCAGTCTTGAAGTACGTAAATAAAACTGGTACGCCTGCTCCATCCTGCCTAATTTAGCAGCCTGAATGCTATGTACGCAGGGCGACAAGGACGATTCATGGACGGTAAATGGTTCATAGAAATCGAAGTGCCTTTCAAGTTCTTCTATGTTGAAATGGTCCTCAAATAAATAAAATCCTTGCAAGGTATCTGCTTGTTTTATGTACGGTGAACGCAAAATCCTGTCCCAACTCCATTTTTGATTAATTGGTCTTTGGGAAACATCCAG
>CAJQNH010000149.1 GCA_905479615.1 uncultured Eudoraea sp. | reverse complement strand
TTGGTTTCGCTAAACCAAGGTATATAAGACTAACCTAGTTTCGCTATAACTATTTAATGCGTCTAGATTTCACAATAGGTATTCCTAAATAAATAGGAAAAAGAAGTATATCCCCATGCTTACTTTATATTAAAAATAGCTAAAAAGTGTGCCCTTATTATTAATAAGGCAAAACATGGTAAGAGAATCCAATCACGAAAGTGTTTGGATTTTTTGTTTTTAAAGCGAAGTGCTGCCAAGCACTAAAGCGGTGAAAACAAAAAAAACAGACAGGCGATAGCCTGCATTGGATTAACTTGAGGAACAACATTTTTAGGTTCAACCAGGCTTAAACAATTTCAACGGACAGTACTTTTTCCCGGGAATAATACTTCTCCCCTATTTCGAGGCCTCCCTGTATTTCCCGGTAATCTCATTTATATTGATCCGATATACTATTGGGATACCCTGTTCAGATAATTTACTGGAAAATTCACTGATAAATTCGGGATGTGAACCCTCCTTTCTGGTAATTATCTTTTTTACATTTTGGGCAAACTCATGAAGAAGGTACTTAGCATCAATTCCCTTCAGTTCTTCAAACATACCATGTATTTGTACAGATCGCCAGTTATTTACAGACTTTATTTCTTCGACTTCCAGTGAGACAATATCATTTTTGCGCATGGCCTCTATCTTATGGCCTTCCGCAGAATAGCCAATAATTGTATTATTTGCCTGATCATAATAATAGGTAATCGGAATTACATGAGGTTCTTTATGTGATATGAATGCCAAATGCCCAATATAATTATTGTTCAACAGCTCAGTGCATTTGCTGGTTTCTAATTTTTTTATCATGACAACATTTTTTGATCATATTCAAATTACTCTTAAGAAAGAATAATTCTCCCCTTTGGGCATAAATTTAGTTTTAAGAAAATACTTTAGGAATGATGCGCATCAGTTTGTCCAAGAAAATATACCTAATAACTATTAAGGAGCCATCCTCAAGATAAAGCAACAATAATGAATTAAGTCAGATTGTATTCTTCCAATAACTGTATGGCTTCTTCATCAGAGACCTGGTTAAAAAATTCATAGAACTGCCCTACTGCCCTAAAATCATATGGAGTCTGTAAACAGATTACCTGATCTATAGAGGATGAGTTTTCCAGGCTCTTAACAGCCGAACGAGGGGCCACGGGAATAGCCACAATTATTTTTTTGGGTTTTTGGACACTAACCAATTTTGCGGTTACATTAATGGTGTTTCCCGTCGCGATACCATCATCTATTATAATTACAATCTTATCTTTCAAGTCTTCCGGCTCGCGGTTTTTATAGTATTGCTGGTGTCGTTTTTTTAATTTTTCCCTGATTCGCGTCGTTTCCTCGGCAATATAGCTTTTATGGATCCCTGAGACATCATTAAGTATACTGTTTTCCAGGCTTACTGCGCCAATGGCATATTCCTTATTAAAGGGATGACCAATTTTTTTAGAAAGAGCAACATCCAAAGGGGCCTGAAGGGCTTTTGCAACAATGGCCCCTATGGGTAATCCACCTCTGGGAATGGCCAGGACTACTACATTTTTATCTTTAAATGGCAGTAATTTGTTGGCCAACTGAATTCCCGCATCAATTCTATCTCTAAACATTTTTGGCTTTGTTTGGTTGTAGATGATCCGTAAACCATTTTGCCGATAATGCCGCCACTTCCTCCAATTTACCACGTTCTTCAAAAAGATGTGTGGCTTCAGGGACAATTTCCAGTTTCTGTTCACATCTCAATTTACTATAGGCTTTTTGATTCAGTACTATTACCACTTTGTCCCAACCACCTACGATCAAGAGTGTGGGCGCAGTTACCATATGCAACTCGGTCATTGCAAGATCTGGCCTTCCTCCCCTGGAGACCACAGCGGCAATTTCATCACCAAAGTATGCGGCAGCACTTAATGCAGAGGCCGCGCCTGTACTGGCTCCAAAATAAGCCAATTGTAATCCTTTGGTTTCCTTTTGCGTTTTTATCCATTCTGTTACGTCGATCAATCTTTGAGTCAACAGATCAATATTAAAGCGGGTTTTGTAGAGCCGATCTTCTTCTTCAGTTAACAGATCGAACAATAGGGTGGCCAGCCCTTCGTGCTGCAACACACTAGCCACATAGTTATTTCTGGGGCTCAACCTGCTGCTGCCGCTTCCGTGCGAGAAAAGTATCAAAGCCCTCGCGTTTTCAGGTATGAAAAGGTTTCCTTTTAAAACCACCTGGTTTAAAGGGATATCAATCGTCTTATGTTTTTCCTCTAACAACATGCTTCAACTATTTTTAATTTGTTTTTGTTTATGCTTATTATGTCCATAATTCTATTTTTCAAAGTAATTGATAACAAACAAGTCAGGCAATGATTTCGGTCATTCCCATATGCAATAATTAAACTGATTTAGATCATTTTTTTTATTTTAGGAACTGGCTAGATTTATTGAATAAAAAGAAAATTACCTAAACTCCGGGCCATGAATGCATTACAAATTATGCTGAAGGAAATTACCACGCTTACCACAATGATGGAGACCGAATACCCGGAACTTTATCAGTTTTTAGATGAAAACCCAATGACCATTCCTGCTACCAATCATCCCCATATTGACATTGTAGTATTAAAGGAATATTTGGAGAGTTTGAAAGGATTACTGCAGCATCATCTGGAAAAACATAAGAAAAACTAATGGAGCTGTTAATTGAATACACCTTGACAATAATATCTTATAAATGAAGTTATTCTCCAGAGATGTTTTATATGACGATTGACAAGTTTGTTTATGCACAGTCTTTTATGTTAGCAGCAATAGTAAAAAACAAGCTGACCTTTATTAAGCCGTAAAATAGCCTGCTCCGATTTAAATATCTCCTATCGGTTACTACTAAAAAGAGCTACACTTTATGTTAAAAAAAATGATTTTCCTCTCAATTCTTCAAAAAATAACAGATTTTAGATAGTTTCTTTCCAAAAAATGAGCAAAAACTTTTTTTCAAAACGAAATAGCCATTAAACCCAATCATAGAAGCTCTTAAGAAACTCTTTAAAGTAAAAAAACACCCCCTATTATTCTTCCATTCATCCGATAAATGACTCTATTTATCGAAAACCTATGAATTTTTGCTAGGTCATAGCTCCAAACATTTTGTGATCTTTGGATTGTTATTAACCCAATATCTTGACCTATGAAGAATGCTTTAACCTATAAAGTAGCTTTAGGATTTATGCTAACGTTTTTTTGCTATTCATCGTATGCGCAGAATCCTAAGCTTTCCAAATCTGCCAATCCGGATATTTATGAAGCCAGTAAACGGGCGAGTAATTATCAGGAATTATTAAACTTAGGGTACGCCGACAAAGAAATCTACGAAGATCTGGGCAATGCCAATTTTTTAAATCAAAATTACGAAACTGCCGTATTTTGGTATAAAAAGCTGATAACGATCAGTGAAGATGGTATCCTAAGTTCCGGTTACTCTGAACGCTATCAATATGCACTGAAAAAGACATCCGGAGCAGATATAGCCGGTACCCATGGTACCAAAAACTGGTTGGCACAAATTAGGGCAGAATACCGCATAGATGAGCCATTAGCCCATCATGACAACTCCGTAAAAGGTTTATCAAATAATATCAATGAATCACTATCCGACCTTGCGCAACAGGTATTGGAAGGGGAAAATGATTTAGTGGTCTTAAATGATAAAACATTTAATTACAAAAATGCCTATAAAACCCCCATTACGGTTACGGCAGATGGTAACACCGCTTATTTTAGTAAAGCCAGTTATATACAACCCAAGTATGGTGTTTTCTCTAAAAAACAATTAGTTCATAAAATCTACAGGGCAGAAAAGATAAATGGACAATGGGAAAATATTAAAGAAGTTGCATTATCTCCTAAATATTATTCAAGTATGCACCCTACAGTTACTCATGACGGCAAACGATTGTTTTTTGCCTCAGACATGCCAGGTACTTTTGGAAAATACGATATCTATGTATCAGCAATAAAAAAGGATGGTAGCATGGGTGTTGCAAAGAATTTGGGTGAAAAGGTAAATACAAAAAAGAACGACCTATATCCTAATCTCGCAGGAGGTACTACCCTATTTTTTGCATCAGATGGTCATAAAGGCCACGGTGGACTGGATGTATTTATGGTACAGGTATTTAATAAAAAAGTGGGCTGGTCTGTCAACTTAGGTAGCCCTATTAATAGCGATAAAGATGATTTTGCAATTTCCCTTACCGGAAATGGAATGGGCTATGTCATGTCTAATCGCGGAAATGCTGAAGATACCACTCAGCAAGTGGCGTTCTCTTTCTCGAATCCCCAAAAAGACCAACAAGAGGAAAATGGCGGATATAATTTTGCAGAAGTTTTTAGCAATGATGTAAAAGTAAATTTCGCAAGCTCCGTTTATGACGATGATTAAAGGTTAAGCGTAGCTATAACTATAATCAAATGGTCACACACCAATACGCTATTTGGCAGCCCCAGGATCGAAGGTTTCAAAACAAGTATTCAGTAAAAAATACACATAGTTTATAAGAAATTTTTCGAATTATCCAACCCGATCAACACTAGTTTAAAAACTACAAATCGGATTATAAGTATTCAGAATAAACTTTAAATTTCCATCAGATGAACTGTAACACCTACATAATTAAGAAAGTATTCGTACTTATAGTTTTTTGCCTGATTTTCTGTATTCAAGCTACTTACGGTCAGGAAGCAATCTCTGATCTAAGTACAAACACTGCCTATCACAATCAGTTGTTTTTTAATAGGTTCTTAATAAATCCTACATTTTCATTGGTTAGGGAAAATAAATCATATCTGAATATTCTGCACCGAAATCAGTATGCTGCTTTTGAAGATAATAATCAAAACTATTATTTAGGATTTAGCAATAAATTTAATGAACATACCGCATTGGGTATAGGTGTTTATAGTCAACGAATTGGTGTTATACAGGAGTTTGGCTTTAATGCTAATTACGCTACTTCTGTGCAATTGGGTTCGAAAAGTAAATTAACATTTGGTACAAACGTTACCTATTACAGCTTAGGGCTGGATAAAAATCGTGTGGTTGCCACAGAAAATGACCCCCAAATACTGGAAGCAAAATTAGAAAATAAGATCGCTATACAGCCGGGAATTACTTTCTCCTATGGGAATTTTGATATCGGAATCTACGCGGAGGATCTTATCAGATACAGCCAGACCACTAATGAATTTTTAACGAGTTTTAATACCAAAACTGTAAAAACATCGCTACAATATACGCACGCATTTATGACTAAATATGGTTTATTCGCAAACGCCAGGTTAATGCCGCTTGTTCAATTAGGCCAAAATATAGATGGGAGTCTGTCTTATGTAGGATCTGTTATCCTTGAATTACCTAAATATGGCTGGTTTCAAAGCACACTGGATGATACCTATGGAATGTCGATAGGTTTAGGTTTTAATCTTAGTAGAAAATTATCTCTCGGGTATTTGGTAGAAAAAAATGTCCTGGATCAGAATGCCGCATTTGGCTGGAACCATGAATTGTCATTGGCATATACTTTCAAAAACCAACCTTCTGCCCTGGGTGGATATGTAGTAAAATCTGAAGAAAACAGAATTGATGAAATTGTTCAAAATTATGAAGAACAAATGGCGCAATTAAAGGAGAATCAAAATAAAGACAAGAAGAATCAGATTGACGAACTTACCAGAAAGTATGAAGCACAAATAGCTAAATTGACCAGTGCTCAAAATAAAACAACTGCAGATAAAAATAAATCTCCTGCCGGCAAAAATAAAGATGTAAAAAATACACCTCAAACTACACTTGTGGCATATACAATTGAAAAAGAGGAAGATCCCAATACTCTGGCTTACCAAAACCGATTAATTTTGGACGAGCTAATATTAAGACAGGACTCTATAGAGAATGCGCGTAACTCCCAATTCGAGAAAAAGTTTGAAATGATCGTAAGAATTTTGCGAAGTGATGTTGAAAATAGTATTAAATCCAATCTACAGGATTTCAACAATCCGGAGAATACAGTAATGGTTTCTAACGACAGGGAGTTCGAAACAACTAATAACCTGGAACTAAAAACATCTAATAATAGCTTAACTGAGGCGGAGCGTAAGGAATATATTAAGCTTCCCATAAAAATTAGTAATCTAACGGATATTGGCGTACAATCTGGTTATTATGTAATCGCCAACGTATATAAAAACAAGAAATATTTAAATGCTTTTATGAATCAGCTGAATGAACAGGGGTTGAATGCGAAACAATTTTACAATAAGAAAAATGGTTTGTATTATGTTTATTTGGCTGATTTTAAAGTTAAGGAAGAAGCCGAGATCGCTTATGTTTCTCATTTAAATGGAAAATATAATGATGAAAAGTGGATCATGCAGGTTGACAATCCCCCGGCAACTGCTGATCTTATGTATGAAGATTAATGATTTTTCAAGGACAATAAGAACAATAAAATAGTTGTCTGTTATACTGGTAACTAGTTATCCATAAATAATTGTGTGTCCTGCTTATGGAATTCTAATCAGTGTAATTAATCATGAGTCATAAGCGATTAGGCTTGCTTTCTATTTGAACTCGTTAATTTCGAAGTTATTCAATTTTTGCAGCAATGCATCGGTTTAGCTATGTGTTTCTAAACAAGATTTGTTTTAAAAACTATACTTCCCAGAGTATTTTTTGCTATAACTAATGGCAAAAATAGACAAGATTACAGACTAGTTAGTTTGCATTTGAACGAAAATACTTACGTTATCTCAGTGTTTTTATGTTTTTTATATATATTTAAAATATAAAAGTAACAGAATAACATTCGCTCAACCCCCAAAACCCCATAATATGCAGACTCAAAATTACCCCAAAAGCAGCCCGCAAAGCAGGCCAAAAACAAGAGCTTATCCCGTAATCTTCTTAAAAGAGGCTCCCATTTAAAGTATAGTAAATACCGTTTTTATTCTTGTTTATCTTATCAGCTTCTGGAATTATTCAGTTCCTAATAAGGTTAACAAGATTGGATGTATTTCTATTCAATGGTGCTCCTAATTCTTAAAACAGATAATTGTTGTTTTAAGGCATTAACATCAAATTTGATTTCATTTTATGAGATTGATGGCTAGTATCTTTCCTAGTATACATCCCCATTTACTATGGCTTAAAAATTGCTGACTGAGCAATGATTTATCCATATTAACTTGCTCATTTTCAAACTTTTAATTTCTTATTTTCTTAATATTTAAACCCCAAAATACTAATAGATATGAAATCTAATATCCTTAAAATAATTGTTATAGATAATGATCGTTTATTTCATGCGGCATACAGGTACTATTTTGAAACCTACCAGGATTATTCCCTTCAAGGAATTTATGTTTCGGTAGAGGAAGCCTTAAAAGATTATGATGATCTATTACCCGATATAATTGTTTCTGAAGTATCTATGCCCAACGTATGCGGCATTCAAGGAATTGGAATGTTCAGAAAAAAGGATCCTGATGTAAAAATTATTATGATAAGTGCCCAAAACGGCTTTGAGGTTATAAAAAGGGCTTTCAAAAATCGGGCAAATGGTTATCTGACCAAACCCGTGACCAGAAAAAGGTTGTACAATGCCTTAAATTCTATCAAATTTGAAGGTGCCACCATGAGTAATGACATTGTTAAAGCGGTGATATCCATGTTTCACAGAAAATCATATAACACTTTTTCCGAAAGGGAAAATCAAATAATTGATTATCTGTGTCAGGGTGCAACATACAAGCTAATAGCCGACAAGCTCTTTGTTACAACGAGCACGGTAAATTTTCATATTCAGAATATCTATTTAAAACTTGATGTGAATTCCAAATCGGAGGCGCTTACCAAACTACAAGAAATGGAGAATTAAACATGTGGTAAGATTAGTGGTGGCCTAGCGGTTGTGAAGGTTATAAAAGAATGGTCTTTTGATCTACAAATGACTATAATTGACTAATTATATTGTAAAGTATTTTTACCTTCTGCCGGTTAGTTGGATCTATTTTCATTAATCATAGCTTCTGCATCTTTTTTTGTTCCCAGGACAATGGCTATCCATTTTGTCTTTGGATTTTGCTCCAAAATGACTTTCATGGTCATAGTTAGAGGAACAGATAAAAACATGCCTACAGTACCAAAAACGAATCCCCAAAAAATAAGGGATACGAATACAATCGCTGTAGATAATCCCAATCCCTGGCCCATCATTTTTGGCTCAACAATACTTCCTATGATTATATTCACTGCAACAAATGCTATAAGAGCGGCAAAAGCGCCCCCAAATCCCAATTGAACCAACGCAAATAAAACGGCAGGAAAAGCTGCTATAAAAGAACCAATAGTTGGAATATAATTTAATAAAAAGGCTATTAAGCCCCATAAGATAGCGTAGTCAACACCAATTATTGCCAGAATGATCCAAAGTACAATTCCGGTTAAAAGACTTGTAAGAGTTTTAATTGAAAGATAATGACGAATGCTCTTGGCAATAACATCAAAAAAAGAATAATTAGCTGAATAGTCTTTTAAGATCGCACCTACCTTTACTGAAATATCATCCAATTCCAATAGAAGAAATAGAACCAAAAAAAGAATCGTTAATAAATTACCCATAAATCCCCCCAGTTCACTTAGTGCCCCGGCAGTAAAACCCATGATCTTAGAAGGTTCCATCAATCCTTCCATTTTATCAAAGGAAATATCAAACCCAAGATCATTAAAAAAATTTACAAAAGAAATACCAATTTTATTCAGGTTTTCTTCATATATCCCGGCATTTTTGGAAAAGGAAGACAGAGAACTCCCTATTAGCTCTCCAAATCCAAAAAAGATGCCTATGAGCAGGGTAAACACAATTAAAACAGCAAGACCTTGTGGTACCTTCTTTTTCATAAGATACGTAATGGGTTGTGTACAAATAATAGAAATAAACAATGCCATTAAAATTGGGGTGATTAGCGAAGCCCCGTAAATTAACCCTGTAATTACAATAATAAAGGCAGCCAGGCTTATTATAAAAGGAAATTTTGAGGTTGAGTTATTCTTACTATTCATTCATTTATAGTATTAATTGAATACAAAGGTGAACTAAATTTACTTAAATTAATCTAATTCTTGCTGGTATATTTACCCACCAATATGGCTACAACAACCGCCACATAGAATTGACCCATAACTGCAATAAGCATTGCCAGCGACTTAGCTAAAGGGAGTTGAGGTGTAATATCTCCGTAACCGGCGGTAGTTAAAGTTATAAGCGTGTAATAAACCAATTCCATATCAGAATTACCACTTGAGTTGAATGAGCCGGGCATGTTCAGATCACAAAAAGCCACCAGGCTCATAAACATAATTCCAAGTAATAAATACCCGTTTAAGGCATTCACGAGCGTATAAATTGAGACGTTCTTTTGATTCATTATATGCTTGATAACTGAACCTACAAGAAAAATTATAAAAAGATTCGTGGTTAATTCAGCTAAATAATGTACATATATTAAATCAGTTGCCCGTGTTGCCAGTTCAATCAGGATGGCAACAAATCCGATAAAAATAACTTTTCTGGAGATCGGATACGAAGCTAAAAAAATGATTAGTGAAAAAAGGCAAATGGAAAGCATGTTGGAGGTAAACTCAATAGCGGGCAGAATAAAAACAAATATAAAACAGGCCAACAGCAGCAATACTGCCGATTTGTTTTTGTCCTTGATTGCATTACCTATTTTTTCGAGCATCTCACTACTAGTTTTTCTGTTTTTTTGTCTGTTTTCATCACCTATATCAAAACGACTTCTATTTATTACTTTTTAACTTTTTATTTTTTGGTTTTAATAACCATATAAATACGGGAGGAAGAACAAACCAGGCAAGAGTCCAGGCAAGAGGTCCCACAAAGGCAAGTCCAACATTTACAACTGCTGTTAGAGGTTCCATTAGGCTATCTTTTGCAATAGCTTTAATCTGCTCCTGGTCTATTTCTTCGCGTATCAGTTTATTTTTTGCAGCGTACATCCAGGCACCAATACTGGTAAACCCTGCAAGGGCAAGACATCCGGCCTGAAGTGCCGGTGAAGATTTACTTACCAAAGCCGGATCGGCAATAGCAAAATACACAAACAATACCACCAGGAACAACTGAACCAGAGAGAGTAAGGCGTGTACCCCGTTAGTTTTTATAAGGTTTTTAAAGAGGTTATTATTCTGATTCCAGTACAACAATGCCAGCCCGCCACCTATAAAAATTCTCAATAATTCTGAAATGTTGTCTACCATATGACTTAACAGACCCAAAGGTTTGTGTTTCCACTCCATGTCTTCAAAGGTGGGTAGATAGTTGATTATCAAATGGAAAAATAAGAGGGCATATACCACATCTATAAACCTGCTTAATCTTTGTAAATAAATCGTATCAGGAGTCATCACTTATTGCTTTTTTAAATTTTGTTTAAGTATTATTATTCGGTAAAAAAATGCTTATAAACTAAGAACTTGTTAAAAAACAAACTCAACCAAAAATCGTAAATCGTACACAGTTCCTTTAGTTGGACGAATCACATTCTTGAAAAACTGTGCTCCCAGGTTCAAAGTTGTTTTCTTGCCAAGGGGTATTTGATATTGCCCACCGCCGCCAAGAGGCAAATATACTTTTTCTCCTGCAGGTTTATTCCAATAAACCGAAATACCATAAGGCATATAAATAAGGTCGAAACGTTTTACCACATTAAAAACTACAAAAGGTTTAATCATTAACATATTTACCGCTTTTAAATCAGATGGGCCGGCTACTGACCACACCTGAAGGGCAATGGCACCGGCAAACCAGCGTCCACTCTCAAATTCATAATCAAAACTTGGTCCCAGAGAAAACTTGCCACTCCCAAGGGTTTTATCGGAGGCTGTTGGGAACATGGCAGCAAAACCTCCGGTGAAGTGATGCTTCCCGTGATGTTTACCTCTTCTGGCAAACCAAAACGCTGTAAGCAAATCATTAATGCCATCTGCGGGAATAACCAGATCCGTAGTCCCGGAAGGGTTACCATTTGGCTGCCCGGGAATGACTCTTGGATATTTATTTACTTCAAAATAGGAGATGTTTTTTACTTCATATTTACCGATATTCAGGTAACTCTCAAACTCTATTCCTAAGGTACTGGCATCATCACCAGGATCATTTAAAAAACTAAAAAATGGCCAGGTACGCTGAGAACCTAATCTGTAAAAAGGTTTATTACTCTCCAATTCCTGCTCCTCTAAATGATCTGCATCGGCTTCAGTTTCTACCTGTGCAAAAACCTGGCTCTGCAGGAATAGCATTAAGGACAGTAAAACGGTTAGTTTGGTTTTTATGTTCATACTCCTTTTTGATATAAAATAGGACTACTTTATTCCAGTTGGTTATAATTTTATCAACGGCCAGGCCTAATTATTGTTTTTTTATTATTTGCCTCCTCCCACGGGCATCGTATATGTGAAATTCACCCGAAAAGAGTTTTTAATGCCGGTCCCTGCCAGCTTTTGTAAACGGCACTGGTTCTGTATTCCATATAGGCGTTTATAGATCCTTTTTCTAAGACCCATACTTTTCCAAAACTTAGTCCTGATGGCAAATAAAATCCTTTGGTATTCCAGTCATAAGTTGCTACTATATCTGCAGTATCAAGGTAAAAACCGGAGCTAACGAAACGGTAATTTAAAAAGGGTGAAATACCCAGGGGATTTGCATTACTATCAACGGGTCCTTCCTCATTAGGATCCTCTGAAGGTTGTAAGGCACGTGGATCAACTGATCTCCATGATTGTGTGAACAACAGCCCATAAAACCACTGCCCGGTATTATTTACAATTGCTGCTGAAAAACCAAAACCCCATTCATCTTTGGATACATCTTTACTACCCGGGGTTGTCATTAACGGACCTATCCCTGCTCTTCCTGATCCCCAATCTATAGCTTTGGGAATGAGGAGTGCAAAAATTTCTGTATTTCCGAATCCGGTTTTACCATTGGATAAATCTTCATAATGCCTGATTGTGACCCTATGCAAAATGGTCAGTCCTTTTAAAGGAACCGGGGCAACCACCCTTAATTGGAGATAGTTATCCAGACCAGGTCTGCGTGGGCTTCCATTAACAAGATCATCATAATAATCTGGCATAGTCTGGTAAGCTAATTGAAAACTCCATTGGGTAGCTGTTGCGTCCATTGCTTTAGACGCTGCACTTTGCCCTCCCTCATTTTCTTCCTCCTGTACTTCAATAGTTTTATCGTCTTCTTCCTGAGCGAGTACCGAGAGAGAACAAAAGATAAGGAATACCGCAAGTACATTTTTCATGATTTTATCTTTTTTCAATTAATTCTTAGTTTAAACTATTTTGCTGCTTTAACATTATACTTAAACAGGCCACTTAACTTATCCCAAAAATCTCCACCTAATACAAATAATCCTATGATAAAAATCACATCCAGACCGATATAAAACCACAAGGGTAGCTCCCTGAAAAAAGGAATAAAATGGGCGAGATAAGGTTCTAAAATACCCGCTATTATAGGCAGACAGAATAAAACCAAACCGAACCTGTAGCGAACCAGGCTAACAGTATCTGGTGGTGCAAAACTTTTAAGGTATTTATAGATTTTACTTTTTACATACTCATAACCTGGTTTTCCCATTACTATAATGGCTAGGAGCATAAATAGCTCTGGAATTCCAAATGCCAATAAACCTGAAATAATACTTTTTGTAGCAGCAGACCAATTGGAGGCAATAACCAACGGAATCAACAGGGGGCTGAGAAACCCTACTACCAAAATTACGGCTCCAAGTTGCAGCTTTCCTTTTGACTTTTGTGCTGTATTCAACTCCAGATTTTGATTATCAGCCATATAGCCTATTTTGATCTTTTAAATTTTTTAGATTGATGATAATGGGGAATACGAGCAAATTTCTAAATATTTACTAAAACATAATATGATTTAAATCAGCGTTTTTTAATCTAACTATGTTTTAAGTGGTTTATAGCATACCTATAACAGTATTCTTTACCATTTGAAGTCACACTTTGAATTTTGTGGCCTGCAACAAAACTTCTGAATTGTTTTATAAATAACAATAGTCTTTATCCATTGAGCGTAATTCCTTAAAGGTATTCAGGGAAGATTTATATGAAGTTCATAGAAATCTTCCCTGAATTATGTCTTGTAACTCAATTTTTGAAATGTTCCAAAAAATTACAAGAGAGTTTACTTTAAATAATTAACAGAGAACTTATTTGTCTCCGGCACCTCTTGTCACCGCTTCCATTACTTTATCCAGACTAAAACTACCTGGTTTTTGTCTTGGGGGATAATCCTTGAAACTTTGAAGCCACTGTCCAATATATGCGGCTGAGGGTGCAATCATAAACATATGCTCAACCCACCATTGCTCGTAGCCAATGGATTCCTCGTGTGCTTTTTCAAAAGGATCCATTCTTAAATTGGCTAGCATGGGTGCCCTAAGCATAGTATATGGATTTCTCCAAACATCAATTCCTTCTGCATCCTGTTGCAGGAAGGTGATCTTCCAGTTATTATATCTAAGCGCCGCTACACTGCCATCGTCAGTGAAATATAGAAATTCCTTACGCGGCCATTCAGCCTCACCTTTAAACGCCGGAAGCAGATTGTAACCGTCCAAATGGACTTTATAAGTCCTCTCTCCAACCGTTCTTCCTGTTAATAAGTCTTTTTTTACGGAAGTATCACCTGCTGCTGCAAGAAAGGTGGTAAGCATATCTTCATGCGCACCAATTTCATTGATCACGGTACCAGGCTTAATTACTCCTGGCCAGCGAATTACCGTAGGCACTCTAAAACCACCTTCCCATTGTGTCGCTTTTTCACTTTTAAACATTGTAGTTCCACCATCAGGCCAGGAGAAAAATTCTGCTCCATTATCGGTACTATACATGACAATGGTATTGTCTGCAATACCTAATTCATCGAGCTTAGCGAGTAGTTGGCCTACCATAGCGTCATGTTCTACCATTCCATCTGCATAAACGCCTAAGCCTGTTTTCCCTTCAGATTCCTCTTTAAGATGAGTAAAGACGTGCATACGCGTACTATTCCACCAAACAAAGAACGGCTTATCATCCTCAACAGCCTTATCCATAAAGCCCAGAGCCGCATCTGTGACTTCCATATCAACAGTTTCCATGCGTTTCTTAGTCAATGGACCTGTATCTTCAATTCTGCCATCGGCATAGCTATGAATCACACCACGGGGCCCAAATTTTTCCTTAAGGGTTTTTCCGTCAGGAAATACAAAGTCGCCCGGGTAATCGGGATGTTCGGGCTCCTCTTCCGCATTTAAGTGATAAAGGTTTCCAAAGAATTCATCGAACCCATGGTTACTTGGAAGCATCTCATCCAGATCACCCAAATGATTTTTTCCAAATTGCCCGGTCACATAACCCTGCGCTTTTAAAAGTGTAGCGATGGTTGGATCTTCTTTCTTCATCCCCTCAGGAGCACCAGGAAGTCCTACTTTGGTAAGTCCTGTGCGTATTGGAGATTGTCCTGTGATAAAGGCGGCACGGCCAGCGGTGCAACTCTGTTGACCATACCAGTCTGTAAATGTAGCCCCTTCTTTTCCAATACGATCAATATTTGGTGTTTTGTAACCCATCATACCCATATTGTAAGCGGAGACATTAAACTGGCCAATGTCATCACCCCAAATAACCAGGATATTGGGTTTTTTATTTTTTTGCGCAAAGACAACCACGCAAAATAGCAGCAGAATTGTCGTTACTAAAGATACTTTTTTCATAGTTTAATTGATTTTAAATTTAGAATTCCCGTTAATATTATTTACATGATAAATTTATGCTTTTATATTTTAATCTCTTTGTTTCCATTTACTTTAATTATGTCTTTTTGTTTAGCTAAGTTATATAGATTTGCTTGTGAAAAGTGACTAGGTATTTCTACGTGAATTCGGGTCCTATCAGAACCCCTTACTTACACCAATACCCAGGGAATAAGTTCCATATTCTTTTTTGAAATCATAACCAACAGACGGAAACAAACCCCAATTTTTGCCAAGCTCAAATTCATACTCTGTATTTACCCTTAGAATAAAAAGGTTTTTATTTCTTTCAAACTCTATACCCGGACCAGCAAGTATACTCCACTCTTTTAAAATTTTATACCCGGCTACTACACCAGTAACTACGGCGATTTCTCGCTTTAGATTTTCATCATTAAATTCTACTTCATATTTACCCAGTTCTACATCTATAACCACTCCCAGCCTCCATTTTTGACTAAAATGATAAAAATAATCTGCCCCAATGGTGGGCAAATTTTGAGAATTTAATGTTTCTCCTTCTGAAATGGTTTTAGGTATATGTGTAATTCCAAATACCAGGGCAACATTGTGTTTTATTTCCTTTTCCTCCTCAATTTCCTGAGCACCTAATGAGGTTATGTACATTAAAATTAACAAAAGAGTTAGTATAGTTTTTCCCATTTAAAAAAGTTTAAGTCTATTATATTTTATTTGAAAAAAAAAGTACGCTATCAGAAAATTTTCATAAATCAGGAGCATTCGTAATGAGACTCTCCAAATAACGAATTTCAGGTTTCTCATATTCACAAAAATATAACTTTGGAACACTAATTATACTCCTATTTAGCTATTATATTAACATATATCTCGGATATTGTATTGGTGAATCTTCAACCTTCATTATGTCCGATCTCAATCAAATTTAAATGAGTTGACGCTACCCCTTGTAAAATAATCATTTATTTTTCAACTCAGAGGTATATTGTTT
>CAJQNH010000148.1 GCA_905479615.1 uncultured Eudoraea sp. | reverse complement strand
TCAACTGCAATGTCTGGTGCTGCGAATGAATATCAACAAGTCGTTTACCTAGTTGCGTTAATATATCCAGTGTTAGGGGAGAGTCATTTACAAATGCTCTGGATTTACCACTAGGATGAATTTCCCTACGTACAATGGTATTGGAGTCATACTCCAGATCCTGCTCATTAAAAAATGATTCTAAATTATAATTTTTGATATCAAAAACAGCTTCAATTATACATCTACTGTCTTTATCTTTTAGTGAAGACATGTCTGCACGTTTTCCTAAAACCAAGGAAAGGCCTCCTAAAAGAATAGACTTACCGGCACCTGTTTCACCTGTAATAGTGGTAAATCCCCCCGTGAAGTTCACATTGAGATTATCAATTAATGCATAATTCTTAATAGACAGATTTATCAGCACAGCTATAATATATAATATGATCTGTAAAGATAAATTATTATTGGAATGAAAATGAAGTGGTTAATATGTTATTTCATCCCAAGTTGTGGAATAAAAAGGAGCTACTTTATTTAATGTCTCTTTTAGAGCAACAATATCGACTTTTGGACCATCAGAAAAGATGTCTTGTATTTCCTCAGATTTGGCATCAAAAAAAGTTTGAATTAAAAAAGCATTGGGTCTTCTTTGTGTTAAAGTCTCAAACAACCTCATTGACCCTGCTATAACTTGTTTACCAGTGCTATTATTATCCCCTAAAATATCCAGACCCTTTCGGTGATAATTATACATGGCAATTCTATATTCTCTAAAAGTATTTGACAGGAGGTTATCAACCAATTCAAATCGTGTCCTATTATCAGAAGCTGTTTGCCTCCAGCCCGAAAAACTGCTACCCTGAGCCTGGGTTACAATTTGCTGTGCTTCTTTATAAAATTCCGTCCCTCCCTCCAAAGCAAAAGTATCTGCATCGAGTCCAAGTATTATATATACATAATAGGAAATAACGCCAACCAAATTAGAATCAAATACATTCGGATTATAAACCAAAGGTTGAAACTCTATATACCGAAAATTGAACTGATTGTCCTTATAATTAAAAATGGGGCTTTCATAAGAGGTATTAAATACGGGACGAGAAGACTGAATCTGAATATTTGCACTAAATCTGTCAGACGCAAAGTCCGTTACCGTAATAAACATTCTGGCATTTACTTTCTCATTTTCCTTGTAAATCCTGTTAGTCCATTGGCTTTTATTAACAAAATCATTCAATGCGCGTTCTAAAGTCCCAAATATTTGCCTATTTGTCTGGTTTACCTGATCTGCATTAACTGTTATGGTACAATTAAGTTCCTGGGCACTAATATGGTTAGCAAAAAGAAAGCTAAATAAGATAATTAAAAAATTACGCATGACCCCTACTGATGATTTCGTTCAATATGTCTAAAGCTACTTCAGCCTTTTTCTTAACTTCAAACGTTTTTATCTCTAAATTCTTATCTATAAATGTTATTTTGTTAGTTGTTTTCCCAAACCCTGCATCTTCGTCATTAAGTGAATTCAATACAATGGCATCCAAATTCTTTTTTCGTAATTTCTTTTTGGCGTTCTCGAGCTCGTTTTCAGTCTCCAATGCAAAGCCCACTAAATATTGATTTTTCTTCTTATCTCCCATTGATAATAGAATATCTTTATTTTTAATAAAATCAATTTGAAGGGTTTCAGATTCTTTTTTTATTTTTTGTTGGGATACCTTTCTTGGCCTGTAATCTGACACTGCAGCGGCTGCTATAGCAATGTCGCATTCATCATAATACTTATGAACAGCATTAAACATTTCTTGAGCAGATACTACCCTTACTATTTCTATGGCCGGATTTTCTGCTGTTAAGTTTGAAGGTCCTGATACCAAAACAATTTCTCCCCCAAGTTTGGCAGCTGCATTTGCCAGTTCAAATCCCATAAGACCAGACGAATGATTGCCAACGAAACGCACAGGGTCTATGGCTTCGTACGTGGGCCCGGCTGTAATCAATATTTTTTTTCCTTTTAATGGCAAGTTACTGGAAAGAGATTCCTGCATAAACTGCACGATATCCTCTGGTTCTGCCATACGTCCTTCTCCAAATAAACCACTAGCTAGTTCACCTTTTCCGGCCGGAATCAAAATGTTGCCAAAAGTCTCTAATTTTTTCAGATTCGCTGTTGTAGTTGGATGTTTATACATGTCAAGATCCATCGCCGGGGCAAAGAATACCGGGCATTTAGCGGACATATAGGTAGCCAGCAATAAATTATCACAAGTGCCACTTGCCATTTTACTAAGGGTATTGGAGGTAGCCGGAGCAATAAGCATTAAATCGGCCCATAAGCCAAGATCAACGTGGTTGTTCCAATCCACACCAGCTTCTTCTTCTTTGATAAAACTGGTGAGTACAGGATTTTTTGATAAGGTAGCTAAAGTAAGGGGGGTAACAAATGAAAGAGCGCTTTCAGTTAAGATAACCTTAACTTCAGCGCCTGCTTTTATAAATAATCTAACCAGAAAAGTGGTTTTGTAAGCAGCGATACCCCCGGTAATACCTAAAAGGATTTTCTTGCCGCCTAACATACTACTGCTGATCTTTCTCTGTATTCCTATAATAAATTTTATCTTCCAACCATTCCATTACTGCCAAAGCATGTGGTTTGGGAAGTTTTTCATAAAATTTAGAAACTTCTATTTGTTCCTTATTTTCAAATACCTCCTCAAGGCTATCGCTATACGTAGCAAATTCTTCAAGTTTTTCCAGAAGTTCCTTTTTAATTTCAGAATTAATCTGGATTGCCCTTTTAGCAGTTATTGATATAGCCTCATAAATGTTATCTGTATTAGCATCAAACTCATTTCTGTTGATGGTAATGGTTGAAACCGGGGCCTTGGAATTCTTCAAATCGTTCATATTCATTTTGAAAGTTTTTTTTGTTCGGAATAATCGTTTAATTGCTCATCTACTTTTTGAATCAAATCATTGGCAACTTCGGCATATTTGGTTCCCGGGAAGTATTTGAACAAATTATTATATGCCAATTTTGCAGCATCAAGGCGCTCTTTTTTGCGTTGCTCTGTACTGTTTAAAGCTATATTAGTAGTTGCCTCGATTTTCAGATAAAGTGCCTCCTCGTAATAAATGGATCCGGGGTTATCTGAAATAAAAAGATCTAAGGAAGCTATTGCCGATACACTGTATTCTAATATATATGACTTGCCAAGTTTTGTAAATTGCTTAGCAACTTCAAAAGCTTTCCGTTCTTTCTTAGTTGTTAATTCCTTTGCAATAATATTCGCCTCTGCAAAGTACTCAGATTCAGGGTACATGTTAATAAACAACTGTAATTTGGTTAAGGCCTTATCCGTATCAGTCTGGTCTACAGAATACCTGGGTGAAAGCATATAATAACTTTTCGCTCCAAGAAAAGCTGCTTCAGAGGCCTTATCACTTTTAGGATAGGACTTCAAAAAACGTTCAAACTGATAACCTGAAAAATTGTAATCCTCAATTTCATAGTAACTCTTGGCAAAAAAGAACATTACCCGCTCTCCCTGCGGTTTACCCACATATCCTGGTGCAATTTGTTCTAATAAGCGATTGGCTCTTTTAAAATCACCTTCTTCATATAACTTTTCTGCAAGTTCATACTTTGCATTAGTATTCGGTTTTTTTAATACCTTCTGGTATTCGCCACAAGAACTTAAAACAATAAAGATGGTGAGTAAGAAAAAAAGATATTTGGTTCTAAAAAACATTTGGCAAAATTAGTAATAATTGGCGGAATAAAAAACATTATTTAAAGACTAAGATAGTACCTGAAAGGGCATTAAAAAGGAATTTTAGTGAAGTTTTAACCCAAATTTGGCTTTTTCAACTCTAATGAAAAAAGTTAAATTGTGGTTTCGAGAAAATATTAGACCATTAATTTAGGCCCTGATTTTTATAAAAGCCCTCATGAATTTGTTTATCTGCTCTTTAAGTTCTGAGGATGCTTCTACCAATGGCAAACGCACTATTGGTCCACAAATTCCATGAGCTTCCAAAATTGCTTTTATCCCAGCGGGATTTCCCTCCCGGAAAATTAATTTCATTCCCTCTACCATCGCATTGTGCAAGGCAAAAGCTTCTACTTCCTTAGCTTGCAACCCCAACCTTATCATTCTGGAAAATTCATTTGGAAGTCCTTGTCCCAGAACAGAAATAACCCCTACTCCACCCTCTAAAATAGTTGGCAATGCTGTATAATCATCCCCCGAAATCACCAAAAAATCTGACGGTAATTTATCTATCAAACTTCTCATCTGAGCCATATCGCCCGAAGCTTCTTTTATACCAACAATATTAGAACAATCATTTGCAAGTCTGAGAACCGTATCCGGTTCAATATTACTTCCGGTTCTTCCAGGTACATTATATAAAATAATAGGTTTTTCAGAGGCTTGTGACAAGGTTTTATAATGGCGGTAAATTCCTTCCTGAGTAGGCTTATTATAGCAAGGTGATACGGATAAGACCGCAGCAAAATCCTTAAGATTAGTTTGAAGTAATTCCTCAGCAATAAGTTGTGTATTATTGCCTCCTATGCCAACAACAAGAGGAAGTCTTCCTGCGTTTTCTTCGACTACCACATCAATAACCAATTTTTTTTCAGAACTGGTAAGCGTTACAGATTCTCCGGTAGTCCCTAAAACAACGAGATAATCAATATTTCCTTCAATGCAAAAGTTTACGACGCGTTTTAATGCGTCAATATCAATAGATAAATCAAGATTAAAGGGTGTAATCAACGCAACCCCGGTTCCTAATAAATTTTTCATAGTTATTTACATCAAGCATCTATTTCGCCTAAAACTTTAAGATATTTTTTAAGTTCTTTCTTAAAAGTATTAAAATCTGAAAGCGAAGTCTCCAATATTAGATCATTATACCTTTCGTCTATCTCCGAAAAACCAACATTAATTCTTGCTCTGGTTTTTATGGACATTAATTGTAGCATTAAATTCTCCTGCTTATAATAATTCACCAGCATGTCGTATTCCCTGCTCAAAAACTCCAGGGCATAACTGTTTTCTATATCCCCGTTCCAACCCAGGTCTTTATCCGAAAAAACAGGAG
>CAJQNH010000147.1 GCA_905479615.1 uncultured Eudoraea sp. | reverse complement strand
TTTTATCATTGTATTAAATTGCTCATCAGTTAAATGTTCGCAGATTCCTTTAGGAAGTTGAATGTCATGCTTTTTCATCATTTTATTAAATATAGCCACGCCTTCAGGATAAAACTCTCCTAAATGCTGAAAAACAAGACAATTTCCAATCCCATGCCTGGTTCCCAGTAAGTAAGAAAGTCCATAACTCATTGCATGGGCAACACCTACCTGAGAATAGGCAATGCTCATACCTCCATGCCATGAGGCCATCATTAACTTATCTCTGGATTCTGAATCTGAAATATCACCTAAGAAAACTTCTTCACATAACTCCAGTGCTTTTTCACCATAACTTTGACTAAATGCATTCAGGTAGGTTCCATTGAGAGATTCCACGCAATGAATAAAACAATCCATTCCGGTATAGAACCATTGTTCTTTAGGTACCCCATGGAGAAGATCAGGATCCAGAATAACCTGATCAAATGGCGTAAAATCGGAATTAATCCCCAGTTTCTTTTCAGGGCCAAGTAAAACAGTTGTTCTCGAGACTTCTGCCCCTGTACCACTTATTGTAGGAATTCCAACATGATAAATTGCCGGGTTATGTACCAAATCCCAGCCCTGATACTTCGCCGAAGAGCCCTCGTTATTTAACATTATTGCAACGGCCTTTGCAAGATCTAACAGAGTACCCCCGCCAATCCCTACTATGGCTGAAGGTAATTCTGTGAAATCCTCTTTTATCGTGCTTACCAAATCATCTACCTGTCCTGTTTTTGGTTCTTTGTCAGCTGAAATAAGAATAGTCCTATCGCTGAACTGAACAGGAATCCTTTCCATTAAGGCTGAGTTAGTGAAAACATCATCTACAAGGAAAATGGCAGGGGCATCAGGACTGCTTCTGTGAGGCATTATTATTTCACCTAATTGGTCAAAGCTACCAGCTCCAAATACTACGCGCGGTACCATTGGAAAATTTCTGTAAGGTCCTTTTGTAATTTTGGTAGTTTGCTTTAAGGGCATTTCTTTGTCTTGTTTCATAATTTTAACTAAGGTATTTTAAAATATCGGATATCTCATTTAATGTGAGGTGGTTATTCGTCTGCTCCTCTATAGTAACCTGTTCATGGGCCCAGGTTGTATGAAATGGTACATGTACAGCCCTGGCGCCAATATTCAAAATAGGTATTACATCTGATTTCAGGGAATTCCCTATCATTAAAAATTCGTTAACATTAATCTCCAGATGGTCCAGTAAATTTTTATAATTCTCCTCTTTCTTGTCACTTAATACCTCCACATGATGAAAATATTGTGTAAGTCCGGATCTTTCCAATTTTCTCTCCTGATCTAAGAGATCGCCTTTGGTAAGAACAATCAACCGATATTTCCTGGACAGTTTTTGCAATACTTCTTCCACGCCCTGTAAAAGTTCTACAGGCTTGGCTATCATTTCCTTTCCAAGATTTAATATTTCAGTTAGTGTCTGTGGCGGAACATGATTATTTGATAATTCCATTGCAGATTCTATCATAGAAAGCATAAAACCTTTTATCCCATAACCATACAAATCAAGGTTATTCATTTCCATTTTAAAAAGCTCCTGATCTACCTTATTCTTGGTTTCATAATTTTCAAGAAGATCCGCAAACTTTTCCTCCGCTTCCCGGAAATAGGTTTCATTAACCCAAAGGGTATCATCAGCATCGAAACCAACCACTTTGATATTGCTAAAATCTAATTCCATACCTCTTTAGCTTTTTCAAGATCTTCAGGAGTGTCAATTTCTATTCCATTTGCTTCAGTTTCCACCATTTTTATTTTTTTTCCATACTCTAAATATCGTATCGCCTCAATTTTCTCTGCTGCTTCAAGAGTTAACATAGGTAAACTTCTAAAATCCATAAGTGCTCTTTTTCTGAAAGCATAAACGCCTTTATGTTTAAAATAGTTAATCTCCATATCTGTTGTTCTCAGATAAGGGATGGCGGATCTCGAAAAATAAAGTGCAAAATTCCTGTTATCTACAATTACCTTAACAATATTAGGGTTATTAACTTCATCCGAATCGGTAATTTTTGTCATTAGAGATGCCAGATCAATTTCTTCATTCAAATCATTTTGAAATACTTCTAACATACCAACTAAACTCTCCTTGTCAGTAAAAGGTTCATCGCCTTGAATATTAACAATAATATCAACTTCCATGTCGATTACAGCTTCTGCTATTCTATCGCTGCCACATTCATGCTCTTCTTTGCTCATAATGGCCTTACCGCCTTCTTTGATGATAGCATCAAAAATGACAGAACTGTCTGTTACTACATAAACTTCATCAAATAATTTTGTTTTTAAAGCAGCCTCATTGGTTCTGACAATAACAGGTTTACCGGCTAAATCCTGCATCAATTTTCCAGGAAATCTGGTTGCAGCGTAACGAGCAGGAATCATGGCAATTATTTTAGTCATTGAAATATTTTTTATTAATGTTTAATTCTTGGCCTTAGTTTTCGATATATGGAAAAAATAAAAATAAGTATAATAATAACCAGTACCATGGCAAGTATGGGTGCAAATATCGATGCGGTTGTGACCACTATAGCCGTTCCGGATTCTAATGTAGACACCAATGGATTCGCCAAACCTCCTGTTGTTGTTGTAGACAAAACTCTTCCCGCCGCTGAAGCTCCTTTTATAGCCGTTGCAGTGCCTCCACCGGCAATAATGGCCAGAGACCATGTAACCACCGGATCCAAATTGGCAATGGTAGAAACCATAACAGCTGTACCCGCAATTGCAGCAAGGGGAATAGCTAAGCTGTCAAGTAAGTTATCCACCCAAGGAATAAAATAGGCCAATAATTCTACTAATGTAGCTACCCCTAGTATAATTAATGCCGCAAGACTACCAATCCAAACCCAGTGTTGGTTCAATTCCCAAACACCAAAATAGGCTGCAAGGCTAAGCGCAAACAAAGGCAAAAATACCCTAAAACCTACTGATGCGGCAAGTCCTATTCCAAGAAATATACTAATAATTGTCTCAGATGTCATTATAAAAATCCGTTGCACTAATTTAAGTCATTCCTGACCAACAAAAAAATCGCTTTTGAACCCTATCAGGTACAATTTTTCCTTAGCTCTGGTAACCGCTGTATACAGCCATCGCAAATATTCACGATCTATTCCATTAGGAAGATAAGGTTGTTCTACAAATACCGTATTCCATTGACCTCCCTGTGATTTATGGCACGTAATGGCATATGAAAACTTCACCTGCAATGCATTAAAGTATTTGTTATTCTTCACTCCCAAAAACCGTTTGTATTTCGATTTTTCGTGAGCATAATCGCTTTGTACTTCCTGATATAACCTATTTCCTTCTTCATAAGACAATGAAGGTGTATCAGCCCTTATGGTATCTAATAATAATACAGTCTCAAATGGTCTTTGGTTGGGATAATCAACCATTTTCACCTTTACCTCGGCGAATTTGAAGCCATAGAGTTCCTTAATAGAAAAAATCTCAAGTATTTCAATAATATCCCCATTGGCTATAAAACCGGACTCTGAATTAGGCTTTAACCAAAAATAATTGTTCTTCACCACCATCATATAATCACCAGGGGCTAACTCATTTTCCAGGTATAATATTCTGTTTCTTATGTTTTCATTATACAAATTTGCTCTTTTATTTGAGCGAACAATTAGTACGGTCTCTTCCTTGCCATTTTCGCGGTATGAATTATCAATTGCTTCCTGAATGTCATAACCATCAATTAGTCTTATTATGTCTTTATAGGGATTAACATCAAATTTAAATTCATCTAAATAGCCAGATTGTAATTGCTCCCGCAAATTGGTAGCATTAAGTAATATACCAGAGTCCTCTGCCTGTCTTACTACTTCATCTAACTCTAAGGTTATAACTTCTTTATTATAATTAAAAGCCAGTTTTTTGCTGTCCAAAGCAGGACTAATTTGCAAATGAACCGGTGGTAACTGAGCGGTATCACCAATTAAAATCAATTTACAGTTATGCCCGGAGTATACAAACATCAACAGGTCATCTAAGAGTGAGCCATTCCCAAATAATTTAGAATCTGATGGGGCGTCTGGGATCATAGATGCTTCATCCACAATAAAAATTGTATCCCTGTGTTTGTTAGGTGCAAGTATAAACTTTATACCTCCCCCACTTTCTTTTTTTGGAAAGTAGATTTTCCGGTGAATTGTGAAGGCCTGACTTTTTGAATAATTGCTCATCACTTTGGCAGCCCTTCCGGTTGGTGCCAGCAGAACTGCCTTCATAGTTGTCTTCCATAAATTAGATACTATGGCTCCTACTATGGTCGTTTTACCAGTTCCAGCAAAACCTTTCAACAAATAGACTTCCTCTTTTTTTTCGGATAAGACAAAATGAGCAAGCTGTTGCAATGCCACTTCTTGTTTTGGTGTGGGTGAATGAGGAAAGTTATCCTTAAGAAGTTTATAGAAAGAAGGTGCGGTAAGCAATTTCATAAGCCTCCAAATATAAAGAGGATTTTTGCGACAAAACCTTTTACGATTAAAAAAAAATTGTAGATTTGTGAAGACCAGTTAAAGATAATTAATACCAGTTAAAAATGAAAACTATATTTCAGATAGTACTTTGGATAATTTGTATAGGCCTTGGATACCTAATCTATAGATCTGTAACAGGACCTATTGAGTTTCAAAAGATAAAGGAGGAACGTTTTTCTAAAGTAATTTCCAATTTAAAGGACATCAGAAATTCTCAGGAAGCCTACAGGGCGGTTAATGGAAAATTTGCCAACGACTTCAAAAGTCTTGTTGCATTTGTAGATTCCGGAAAATATACGATAACACAACAAAGAGACTCTTCATACATGGAGTTTGACAAGGTATATGGAATTGATCTTTTGAGAGAATTAACTATTATTGACACCCTGGGATTTGTTTCAGTAAAGGATTCTTTGTTTAAAGGTGATGACCGCTATAAAAGCATGATGAATGTTCCTTACGCCCAAGGTGGAGAAACATTTACAATGAAATCTGAAATTATTGATAAGGGAGGCTACAAAGCACCGGTTTTTGAAGCCAAAGTTAAAAAAGATATTATTTTATACGACCAACCTAAAGATCTAATGTCCAGGGAAAATGCTCAAATAAGTGTTGAAGAAGTAAACGGACCGGAAATTAGAGTTGGTTCGCTTACAGATGTAAGTACCAATGGTAACTGGCCCCCTATTTATGACAAAAAAGGAGATCAATAACAATATTGAAAATTATCATAAAATGTCCATTCAGGTTAGCTTGAATGGACTTTCTTTTTGTATCGTGGACACCATAGCTAACACGGTCAAACATTTCAAACGACTGAACTTTGGTAAAGAGCTAAGCCCTTATGAGATGCAAAAGGAATTAAAGCAGCTTTTTGGAGAATCCAAAATTGAAGATTATTCCTTTACGGAGGTGGTAGTTATCCATAGAAATAATCTATTTAGCCTCGTTCCTAAGCCATTATTTGATAAAGCAGAACTTGCCAACTACCTTAAGTTTAATGTCAAAATACTCGCCAATGATCTGGTTGAATATGATGAGATAGATAGTTACGACCTGGTAAATGTTTATGTCCCTTTTGTAAATGTTAACAATTATATCTATGATCTTTTTGGTGAATTTGAATTCATGCACCACGGGACAATTATGGTGCAATCCCTATTAAATTCACACAGCAATGGAAATGAGCCCATTTGCTATGTACATGTTACCGATAAGCAGATGGATATTACGGTACTTACTCAAAAGCAATTATTATTCTTTAATACTTTTCAATTTATAACCAAGGAAGATTTTATTTATTACCTGCTATTTACCCTGGAACAATTAAAACTGAATACGGAAACCATAAAACTGAGGCTTTTCGGATCAGTAGATATGGGAGATGAGCTTTACAATATTGCCTATGAATATATACAGCATATTTCATTATTCATTCCACCAAGCGATATTTATTCTACAGAAGAGTTAGAGAAAGAAGTAGTAGATTTTACAGTACTAAACGCTCTTTAATGCGCATTATCTCCGGTTCACATAAAGGCCGCCGTATAACGGCTCCCAAGGGACTACCTGTGCGTCCCACTACTGACATGGCTAAAGAAGCTTTATTCAATATCTTAAATAACAACTATTATTTTGAAGATTTAGAAGTACTAGACTTATTTTCCGGTACCGGGAATATAAGTTTCGAATTTGCCTCCAGAGGCAGCAGGGAAATTGTGGCTGTTGATAAAGACTACAGATGCATTAAGTTCATAGCAAAAATGGCTAAAGAACTAGATTTTAATATTTCTGCTATAAAAAGTGATGTTTTTAAGTTTATTGAAAAAGTAAATCTGAATTTTGATATCATATTTGTTGATCCACCCTATAGTTTCACCAACGAAGATTGTTCGAAAATTGCTTCAATTATTTTTCAAAGACAATTATTAAATAAAAATGGGACTTTAATAATTGAGCATTCCAAACGCACAGATTTATCTGTTCTTGAAAATTTTAAATACATGAAGAAATACGGAGGGAGTATTTTTAGTTTTTTTGAATTAAATAAGACTATGGAATAAAAAAATCCCTCACGCTAAGATCTATCCAGATCCCATAGAGCAAGGGAATTTTTCTTAAAGCAGGTCATAAGCCGGATTCTGTAAGGCCTCAAAGAGACCTCCTTATCATTTATCTAGACTTTAGGTTACCCAAAAGTTCTAACCGCCTACCCTTCAGCTTGGACGTGCAGCCCTTAAACGCTGATTTACATGACGTTTCACCGCATAGAGTTTACCTGATTTCACTACAGCATTACCTGTACTTGCTTTCTGTTGCACTTGTCCTTCTTCCACCTATGGCGGAAGAGACGGGCGTTACCCGCTATGCTGCACTTTGGTGTCCGGACTTTCCTCAATAACATAACTCGTTAGCGCGATAAGGGGACCTGTTTAATACAAAGGTACAATATCCTATTTTAGGCTAAAAAAATTACAGCCTAATTCATACCTGGAATTTAATCCATATGCCATTTCAAATTCCTGCAAGAAAGTAATAATGAATATCTTGCTGTTTTCAACCTTAGTAAATAGTTCGGTTCCCAAACAATTGTTGATAAAAACTGAGCATATATATTTAAAAAAAACGCCAGAATTGGCGGCTATTTCTATATTTGTATATAACACGGCAGGCGTTTAAATTTTGTCTGCTTAACCTTATTTAATTGGAACCATTTATTGTATCCGCGCGTAAGTACAGACCTAAAACCTTCAAGGATGTTGTGGGGCAGGAAGCCATTACAAATACTCTGCTGAATGCAATAGATAATAACCATCTTGCTCAGGCGCTTTTATTCTGTGGACCCAGAGGAGTGGGTAAAACTACTTGTGCACGGATTTTGGCTAAAAAGATCAACCAGGACGGCACGGAGAAAGAAGATGAAGATTTTGCATTCAATATTTTTGAACTGGATGCGGCATCCAATAATTC
>CAJQNH010000146.1 GCA_905479615.1 uncultured Eudoraea sp. | reverse complement strand
AGAAAACCTAATGGTATCTATGTGCCGCGCTTCCGGAATATTGGCGGAGATACTAATATGAAAGAGTTTATACGCGGATATGGTTATCAGGGAAGTGGCAGCAGGGGTAATTGGGAAGATGCCGTTTCTGAATTATCACATGGAAAAGACCTTAAAGAGGCTATCTTAAAACCAGGTGGCTGGACCTTTGGGCTGGGCGGTTTTGGTGAAGTATTGCCCTATGAAGATAACCGGATGACATTAGATTATGACAAATTAGATGGTTGGGGATTACCAACAGTAACATTTGATGCAGAGTTCAAAGACAACGAGTGGAAGATGCGGGAAGACATGAAAGAACAGGCGTATGAAATGCTGAAAAAATCCGGACTCCGAGACGTTGAAGCTTATGACAGGCCAGGGGCCCTTGGGTTAGGCATCCACGAAATGGGAACTGCCCGGATGGGAAGAGATCCCAAAACCTCTGTCCTTAATGGTTACAATCAGGTACATGACGTCAAAAACGTATATGTAACAGATGGGGCATTCATGACCTCTGCCGCCTGCGTAAACCCTTCATTGACTTATATGGCATTTACGGCACGAGCTGCCAACCATGCTGCAGAACAACTTAAAAAAGGATTATTATAATGGATAGAAGAGTCGCGTTAAAAAATATGGGGCTTGCCCTAGGATATACTATAGCCACCCCAACATTATTGAGCCTTGTTCAAGGATGTAATGATGTAAATACAATTGACTGGAAACCTGATTTTTTTACAAAAGAGCAGGGCAATGTACTTTACAAGCTAGTAGATATCATCCTCCCTAAAACAGATACGCCTTCGGCCACTGACGTGAACGTTCATGTATTCATAGATCGTTTTACGAACGAGATTATGGAAGATGGACAACAAGCCATGGTCAAAGTGTCTTTTGAACAATTCATTGAGACGGCTCTACAGGATTCCGGCAAAAAGAAAGCTGATGATTTAACTTCTGAAGACCTGGAACCCGTCTTAGCAGCTGCCCTTCAAGTTAGTGAAGAAGATGACATAAAGAATGCGGAACTGACTATTAAAAATACTTCGGCAATTGCTAAAGGAGAAAATGACGCGTTGGCTGATGAAGTAGTTAGTTATTCCTTTGCAAAGAATCTCCGCGATATGACAATTTGGGGATACAAAACTTCAGAATATGTGGGAGAGGAAGTGCTCGCATACCTGCCGGTTCCCGGAGAATATATCGGTTGTGGTGATCTTAATGAACTCACAGGGGGCAAAGATTGGTCCCTATAACTAATTTAATTGAAAAGAAGAAGTTTTATAACTAAATCAGCTTGCACTGCAAGCACCCTGTCGCTGACCGGGTTTTCTGCCTTAGGCTCTATTTCTAAAACACCTTTAAAGCATTCCTTTCATCTGAAATATGCACCTCATCTTGGTATGTTTAAACATAGTGCTGGTGAAGACCCAATAGCGCAACTTAATTTCATGGCAGACCAGGGTTTTACTGCTTTTGAGGACAATGAAATGATGCAGCGTTCTGTTGATTTACAGGAAGGAATGGCCAAAACCATGGCGGTCCGGAACATTGAAATGGGTGTCTTTGTAGCGCATAAGATTTATTGGACGGAACCAAATCTGGCTTCAGGGGATATTGAGAAACGGGAAGAGTTCTTAGACTATATAAATAAAGCCATTATTGTAGCCAAACGCGTAAACGCGAAGTGGATGACTGTTGTTCCCGGACATTTAGACTTAGGTTTATCCATGGGATACCAAACCGCTCATGTTATTGAATCCCTGAAACAAGCCAGTGCCTTATTAGAACCACATAATTTAACAATGGTCCTGGAACCGCTAAACTTCCGAAACCATCCCGGATTATTTCTTACAGGTTCTTCTCAGGCATATGAAATTTGTAAGGCAGTTAATTCTCCTTCATGCAAAATACTTTTTGACATTTATCATCAACAAATCCAGGAAGGTAACTTAATTCCAAATATTGAGGCCTGCTGGAATGAAATTGCTTATTTTCAAATTGGGGATAACCCCGGAAGAAATGAACCTACCACAGGTGAAATAAATTATAATAACATTTTTAAATTCATTCACAAAAAAGGGTTTAATGGAGTTATGGGGATGGAACACGGGAATTCTCTTCCGGATAAAGACGGTGAATTAGCCGTAATAAATGCGTATAAAACCGTGGATGCTTTTATTTAAACTTTCCTGTTTTTTTGATATTTTCACAAGCTCTGCACCAGGGGTAAGCCACTTTAATCCAATAAATATGAAAATTGCTTGTCTTTTGGCAATTAAATTATTGATTTTAACATTTTTGATGTCATTTTTTTAGAATTTGGTAATCCGAATCTGATTTTTATACGTATATAATATTGTTAGAATTTAATTTATTCCCTTAGCATTGGACAACTATTTTATCCTTTTATTGATTTACACAGCATTGATTATTATATCATACAATGTTGGGAGACCTGTTTTTAAAAAATAGAACAAAACCCTTATTAATCTATTATTTAATAGGCTTAGAAGGATGACTTACCCCAAAAAATAACTATTATTTTATTAGAGTATTGTTTCAGATCGCTTGATCTGGCCATTATAGACTAGTGATCTTGGTATACTGATTAATCCCTATACCCGGAATCAAACGTATTTTTATTTCCTTAAATAATTGGGTCAATCCCGAAGTAACAAAAAATAAAAAAACACCTGCTGATAGGTCTGAAATATGGGGTGGACCTACCCGAGGTGTTTTTTAATCAATAAACACTATTTACACTATAACTGAAACGATATAGTATAGTCAGCCAATTGCATTTCAGTATAGGTTACGTTCATGAACCGCACATCAGACAATCATCGTCTGCCAGTCCTTCTTTGGAACGTGCGATCAGTTCTTTCATTTCAGCTTGTGACATTGGCTCCACATCTGTTTCCTCTTGTTTAACAGGTGTCGTTTCAACCGGTAATGCTACGGCAGCTTCAGGTGTTGCAGCAGCAACTTCCGCCTCTGCGGCCACACTAATTGGGATCTCTTTTTTCTTAGTATTATCCAGAGTAAACTTAATAGCATCTACCGCAGCCTTTGTCCGTAGGTAATACATTCCTGTTTTAAGACCACTTTTCCAGGCATAAAAATGCATAGAAGTAAGTTTCCCATAATTGGCATTCTCCATAAAGAGGTTTAGAGATTGGCTTTGATCTATAAAATAGCCCCGTTGCCTGGACATATCAATAATGTCTTTCATACTCAATTCCCAAACAGTTTTATAAAGCTCTTTAATATCCTCCGGAATATTATCAATATGCTGAATAGAACCATTAGCTCGCATCAATTCCTGTTTGAGGTTTTCATTCCAAAGTCCCAGTTTAACAAGGTCTTCCAAAAGATGTTTATTCACAACAATAAACTCACCCGAAAGTACTCTTCTGGTATAAATATTAGAGGTGTAGGGTTCAAAACACTCATTATTACCCAGGATCTGTGAAGTAGAAGCAGTAGGCATTGGCGCAACTAAAAGAGAATTACGTACCCCATGTTTTGCTATTTGCTTGCGCAATTTGTCCCAATCCCATCTACCGGATAATTCTTCGTCTTTAATACCCCAAAGATTGTGTTGAAATTGACCCTGGGAAATAGGCGATCCCTCATAAGTTGAATAAGCTCCCTCCTCTTTTGACTGTTCCATGGAAGCAGTAACAGCTGCATAGTAAAGGGTTTCAAAAATATCCTGATTTAGTTTCTTGGCTTTATCACTTGTAAAAGGTAAGCGTAACATTATAAAAGCATCTGCTAAACCTTGTATACCCAAACCTATAGGCCGGTGCCGCATATTTGAATTTCTGGCCTCTTCAACCGGGTAATAGTTTCTATCAATTACTCTATTAAGGTTTTTGGTTACTCGTTTGGTAACTCTAAAGAGTTCCTTATGGTCAAATTCTCCATTTTTAATAAACATTGGTAATGCAATAGACGCGAGGTTACAAACCGCAACTTCATCTGGAGAAGTGTATTCCATTATTTCTGTGCACAGATTGGAAGAGCGGATGGTACCTAAATTCTTTTGATTGCTCTTCCTGTTTGCTGCGTCTTTATACAACATATAAGGTGTACCGGTCTCTATCTGTGATTCCAGGATTTTTTCCCATAATTCCCGGGCCCTAATTGTTTTTCTGCCTTTTCCAGCCTCCTCATAACCCGTGTATAAGGTTTCAAATTCCTCACTGTGATGGGTGAATAAACCGGGACATTCATTAGGACACATTAATGTCCATTCCGCATCAGCTTCTACTCTTTTCATAAAAAGATCGGGTACCCACATAGCATAGAACAGGTCTCTTGCCCTCATTTCTTCTTTCCCATGATTCTTTTTAAGATCTAAAAAATCAAAAATATCCGCATGCCATGGCTCTACATATATAGCAAAGCTCCCCTTGCGTTTTCCACCTCCCTGGTCAACATAACGGGCTGTATCGTTAAACACTTGCAACATTGGTACAATTCCATTAGATGTGCCATTTGTGCCGGCAATATAAGACCCCGTTGCCCGTACATTGTGTATTGATAAGCCTATACCACCCGCAGATTGAGAAATTTTAGCGGTTTGCTTTAGCGTATCATAAATACCATCTATACTGTCATCTTTCATTGCCAGCAAGAAACATGAAGACATTTGTGGTTTGGGAGTACCTGAATTGAATAATGTAGGCGTAGCATGTGTAAAGTACTTCTTAGACATGAGCTCATAAGTCTCTATTGCCGATTCCAAATCATCGAGGTGAATTCCAACGGCCACACGCATTAACATATGCTGCGGTCTTTCGGCTATTTTGCCATTTAATTTTAAGAGGTAAGAGCGTTCCAGGGTTTTAAAGCCAAAATAATCATACCCAAAATCCCTGTTATAAATTATAGTGGAATCTAACTCATCAGCATTTTCAGAGATAACCTTAAAGACCTCATCAGATAATAATGGGGCTTTTTTTCCGGTCCTGGGATTTACATATTCATATAAATCCTTCATCGTTTCATAAAAAGACTTTTTTGTGTTCTTATGTAAATTAGAGACAGAAATTCGCGCAGCCAATTTCGCATAATCCGGGTGTGCCGTAGTTAATGTGGCTGCAATTTCGGCCGCCAGATTATCGAGTTCGGATGTGGTTACACCATCATATAGACCTTCAATTACCCTCATGGCAACTTTTACAGGATCTACAAGGTCGTTAAGACCATAACAAAGCTTACGTACTCTGGCCGTGATCTTATCGAACATCATCGGCTCTTTTCTTCCATCTCTTTTTACTACATACATGTGGTTCTAATTGTTTTAAGTGCTATGCTGGTTATTGAAAAGCTTATATAAGCGAAATAATCTATTTAAATGGCATAAAAAACCCAGTGGAAATAGGGCATAATACGTTTTTCTATACTTTAGAAGTCAGCATCAAAACTGATTTTTTGTGCATCTACGTCTTTATCCACATTAAGGACTCCTGCCTTTTGGTATTCAGAAACACGTTTCTCAAAGAAATTGGTTTTCCCCTGCAGAGAAATCATATCCATAAAATCAAACGGATTAGTAGCGTTGTAAACTTTATCACATTCCAATTCAACCAATAATCTATCCGTAACAAATTCCAGATACTGCGTCATGAGTTTTGCATTCATACCAATAAGACTAACAGGTAGTGATTCAGTAATAAATTCCCGTTCAATATTTAAGGCATCTACAAGTATTTCTGTAATTCGTTTTTTTGGCACCTTATTAACCAGGTGCTTATTGTGAAGATGAACAGCATAATCACAATGCATTCCTTCATCTCTGGATATTAGTTCGTTAGAGAAAGTTAGACCCGGCATTAAGCCTCTCTTCTTTAACCAAAATATAGAACAAAAGGCCCCGGAAAAAAAGATACCTTCAACCGCCGCAAAAGCAATTAATCTTTCTGCAAAGCTTGGAGAATCTATCCATTTTAAAGCCCAATCTG
>CAJQNH010000145.1 GCA_905479615.1 uncultured Eudoraea sp. | reverse complement strand
ATCTGATAAATGATTAGTCAGGTCAAGGTCTTTTTGAATAGATTTTAAGAAATATTCCTGTTCTAATAAACAAAGCCCATCATGATCCGGTTCATCTTCAGTACTTACCAACACATCTTTTTTAATAAATTTTCCATTGGCATCCAGCTCACTGAAATGTAATATTAACCCCCCTGTTTTGGTATGACTTTCAATATCATCCGAATCACCTTTTTTCTCATCCGCAATAGAAACACAGCCTTTGGGCCCAATAACATCCTTTACAAAAAATGCCGTTTCACTTATCATGGGGCCCCAACCCGCCTCGTACCAACCAACAGAACCATCATTAAAGCGCACTTGTAATTGCCCGTAATTATACATATCAGTACTTATCTCTTCCGTTAACCGGGCTCCAATAGCACTTACGCTCACGGGTTGTGCCCCTGTCATTAAGCACATAATATCAACGTAATGCACTCCACAATCAACAATTGGTGACATAGACCGCATTAGCTGTTTGTGTGTGTACCACTGCTCTTCAGAACTTTGTTGATTAAGGTTCATTCGCATTACAAGCGGTTTGCCAAGGGTTTGCGCAGTTTCTACAAATTTTGTCCAGGCTGGGTGAACCCTTAAAATATAACCAACAACTAATTTTTTCTTCTTTCTTTTAGCTAATTCAACAAGTTCTTCCGCCTCCTCAACAGTTAATGCTATGGGTTTTTCAACAAATACATGAACACCTGCCTCCAGGCTTTCTCTCACATAGGCCGCGTGGGTATCTGGATAAGTACTTATAGCTACGGCATCGGGTTTGGTAGCGGCCAAAGCCTTTTTAAAATCACCAAACTTAGGCAAGCCTCCCAATTCATCAGAAAGTCGCTCCCGGCTTTGGGGTTTTCTGCTAACCAATCCGGCAATTTCAAAACCTGGTAATTTGTGGTAAGCACGAGCATGGCTGGTACCCATATTTCCACAACCCACAACAAGGATTTTAATTTTTTCCATATTCAGTTCGTTTTACACAAAGAATTAAAGAAAGCTATAATTCCGGAGGTTTAAAAATAGCACACTTTTTATATATTTATAAGCCAAGCCACTTAAATTTTATTTAGGCGATAATAATGGTCACTTTTCAAAAACGGGCCTTACTAATCTAAAGAAAACGCCACTATCCGATTTCCTTTTTCTGTGCCCAATTTTTCTCCTCCACAGGCAATAGCAATATACTGTTTCCCATTAACCTCATACATTGCCGGTGTTGCAAAGGCTGCAGCAGGTAATTTAAACTCCCAAAGAACCTTTCCGCTATGTTTGTCGAATACCCTGAAGTATCCATCTTTAGTAGCGCCTATAAATAACAGACCATTTTCTGTAACTACGGCACCGCCATAATTTTCTGTTCCGGTTGTTGGGTATCCCTGTTCTTTTAATTCGGGAGTTTCTCCGAAAGGCACAGACCAGATAAATTCTCCTGAATTGAGATCAATAGCATGGAGGGTTCCCCATGGAGGTGAAATTGCCGGAAGGCCATCACTTGTCAAAAACTTATTGTACCCCTTATGTTTATATGGAATTTCTTCCGACTCAGAAAGCCTGGATACCACCTCTCTTTTGTCGTTTTCATCCATCAGGAAACTAATAAGACCTTCTTTTTCGATTGATGTTAGCTGCGGAAATCCGATCATCATGCCTTTTCCAAGTTTAATTTGCTTAAGCAATTCCTCTTTGCTTAATTTATCACTAATATTTATCAAAGAGGGAAATCCGCTTGCAGCCATTCCGCTCCTGTCTTTTTGGTGACAAACAGCACAGTATTTTTGATAAACACTTTCTCCATAGGAAAGACCTTCGGGATCAGGTTTGTTTTCTTCCATTTCCAATATCCAGGCCATTTCATTGGAATTAACATATAAAATACCATCTTCCGGATCTGCTGAAGCGCCTCCCCATTCGGCTGCACCATCATATCCCGGGAAAAGCAAAACCGGCTTGAGGCCGGGCGGGGCATAAATACGCTTATCCGCGGTATTTAGAATAGCTTTTAGTTCTTCCTGGTTTTTGGCATAAGGGTTGACATCATTTTTTGTCAATTCTGAAGACTGACGCGCAAAGGGCTTAGGAGAAACCGGAAATGGCTGTGTTTCCCAGGCTTTTTCTCCTTTTAGGGAGGAGGAGGGGACAGGCACTTCGTTGATATCAAACAAGGGATCACCAGTTTCTCTGTGAAAAACATATACATAGCCTTGTTTTGTAACCTGGGCCACAGCAGGTATTTTTTTACCATTTCTGGTAATGGTTATTAAATTAGGAGGCGCAGGCGGGTCCCTATCCCAAATATCGTGATGTGTGAATTGAAAATGCCATATACGATTGCCCGTTTTTGCATCCAAAGCCAGTAGGCAATTGGCAAATAAATTACTTCCTTTTCGTATGCCCCCATAAAAATCGGGAGCAGCAGAACCAGTTGGCACATAAAGTACACCCCTGGCTTCATCAACCGCCATCCCGGCCCAATTGTTTGCCGCACCAACCAGGGGGTTTTTATCCTCCCAGGTTTCGTTGCCCGCCTCCCCAGAGAGAGGAATGGTATGAAAAACCCATTCAAGCTTTCCTGTTTTAATATTAAAAGCCATAATGTTCCCGGGCGCAGCACCCGCATCCTCAGAAACCCTGAGGGGCATAATAATAAGATCTTCAAAAATAGTCCCCGGGGTATTTGATATAACAAACTTATCTTTTGCCGTTTCCGGCATACCAATATGCATATCAACCTTGCCATTAACTCCGAACTCGGTAATGGGTTTTCCGGTGATGGCATTTAGCGCAAATAATTCATGCCCTTTTGTGAATAGAATTCGTTTATCTTCTCCTTCCTCCCAATAGGAAACACCCCTGCTTGTTGAATGCCAAACCTGCAAAGAATCGCCATATCGCCAGATTTCTTTACCGGTTTCAGCCTGGAGAGCAACTACCCTAAGAGCCGCCGTAACACCATATAAAATAGTATCTACAACTATAGGGTTCATTTGCATTTGCCCATAATCCGGCGCCTCATATTGCCAGGCAATTTTCAGGCGACTTACATTTTCTTTCGTTATTTGGGAAAGGGTGGAAAAGTGATTTCTGTCAGGCCCACCTAAGTACGAAGACCAGGTAGTGGTTTTTAATTTCTCCTTAAAAGGCTCTTCTGAATTTTGACAACCAGAAACAAAGAGGGTTATAAAAAAGATAATAAAATAGGATTTCCTTAAAGACATTCTTCTATACTTTGCTGTTTTTAAAAGTATTAAAAGAATCTAAATTTAGCTAGCGGTATTTTTACATAAGCAACACAGATTATATCAGAAATGTACTTGCAGGATTTCTTTAACAGATTTGTAATAGGATTTTCCAAATAAGTTGAGGTGAACCAGCAAATAATAAAGTTGATAGATTGCCATACGATTAGATTCTCCTGACGCAGAGGGATTAATTTCAAAATAAGCAGAATAGAAAGAAGAGCCAAAACCACCAAAAAGGCGTGACATGGACAAGTCTATTTCACTATGGCCAAAATATACAGCAGGATCTATAAGATAAGGCTCACCATTTTCGGCGATTAAGTAGTTACCGCTCCATAAATCGCCATGCAGCAAAGAGGGTCTAACATTTGTACAATAGGAGCCAATTACAGCTTGAAGTTTATCATTGCCCGGAACATCTTCTTTTGTTAAAAATCGGCGATTAACAGCTGTTTGAAATTGAGGATATAAGCGTTCTTTTATATAAAATGAAACCCAATTAATATGTTTCTGATTAGACTGGGGTAAATTCCCAATAAAATTTGGATTTTCCCACCCATAAAAACCGCAACCTGTTTGATGCATTGCTGCGAGTTGGGCACCAAATATTTCCAAATCCTTTGATTCCGGGTTTTTGGAGGGCACGTACTCCATTAACATACAAGCTCCTTTTTCCAAGGCATTAACAGTATAAACAACGGGGGTTTTAACTGTTTTAGTTTTATCAATAGCCTTCAAACCCTCCTCTTCCGCTTCAAACATAGACTTCGCTGCGGAAGAACTATTTAATTTGCAAAAAACGCGATCAGAATCTGTATATAGTATATATGCCCTGGAAATATCTCCACCGGAAACAGGCATGCACTTTTTAATTTTGGTTCCAATGAGCCCGCCTATATAATCCTTATCCCCGGCTTTCATTTTTCATAATTAAAAAGACTCACAGGCATTCTTTTCTATTTATAAAGAATATTGTAATACTCAGCAGCCATTCGGCGACTTGTAAAGGCCGGCACAACCCCGTCAATTCCTTTAAAAACCATTTCCTGCCATTTCTTTGGATTGTCATAAAACGCAGGAAGAACCCGTTGTTCAAGCGTGCTATAGAGATTGTCACTATCAAATTTATCCTGTTCCCATGCAGGAGATTTATAATCCGCTTCAGGAAGAACAAATGAATTTTCTCCATCATCCGCAAATTCTGGGATCCAGCCATCGTTAATGGTTAGGTTTACAGAGCCATTCATAGCAGCTGTCATTCCGCTGGTACCAGAAGCTTCCCGGGTAATTCGGGGAGTATTCAACCATACATCGGAACCTGTTTTAAGTTTTCGGGATAATTCCATTTCATATCCAATAAGGACTGCCATATTCGGTTTAAATTTTGTATAATTTACAAGGTGATTAAACATATCTATAGAATAGTAATCTGTAGGATATGGTTTCCCTGCCCAAATAACCTGAATTGGATAGCTTACTGAAGACGCAAGTTTTTCAAAACGTTCAAGATCATATAATAACAGATCTGCACGTTTATATTGAGCAAACCTTCTTGCCCAGACTATGGTAAGAACATTGGGATCAAAAAGTTTCCCTGTTTGATCTAATACAACATCAAAAAGCTGGGATTTTAATTCTAATTTTCGCTTTTTAAACGCCTTTTCATTGAGGGCCTTCCATGCCTTAGCAAGAATGCCATCCTGCCAAAAACGCTGGTTTTGGGAATTGGTTATAGGGATAATTTTGCTTGCCCCCTTAAAACTATTCCACATATTGTTAGCCACAACAGCGTGCAGTTTGGAAACAGCATTGACCCTTTTCGCCATTCTAAGTGCGGAAACCGTATAGTTTAGCATATCATCATTAACCACTTCTTTTTGAAGCTCTTCTTCCGTAAGTGTTGTTCCAAAGAAACCACAACTATTCAGGAGATGGCCATTTCGCTCCATATTACCGGCTTTTTCAGGAGTATGCGTGGTAAAGAACATTTGATTTTTGGTAATACCAATATTTCGCAGGTAATAAAAAGCAGGCAATGCATGCCCTTCGTTTAAATGATATATATCTGCCCCACCTAATTCCTGAACCACCTTGGCGCCTCCAATGCCAAGCACAATATTTTGGGAGATACGTGTTAATGTATTGTTGTCATATAAATGGTCTGTAATAGTTTTAGACAAATGATCATTACCAGGGACATCTGTGGTAAGCAGATAAATTGGAACAGAGCCAAACACTTCCGGTTTAAGAACGTACGCCCGCACTTTAACGGACGGGTTATCGTGAATTTTTACCTCTACTTCTATCCCGGAGTCTTCAAGGAAACTATAGTGTTTTTCAATAAAACTAGTTTGTAAAGTCTGGTCGGTGTTTCTGCCCTGGTCATAATACCCATACTTCCAAAGCATTCCTATTCCTATCATGTTCTGCTTTAATTCCATTGCTGAAATCATATGAGACCCCGCAAGATAACCGAGGCCTCCGGAATAGATTTTAAGAGCCTGATGAATACCAAATTCCATGCTAAAATAAGCTGCTCTTTTTTTATATTTTGTATCGGGTTTATAGGGATGATACCATGTATTGTATTTGCTTGACATAAAAGGGTGTTTTTTAAGAAGCCACTAATTTAAAATAATAGAAATGAATCAAGAATGAAAGAATCTTTTTTTTTGGCATTATAGCATAAACTACTCCAGATCTTCGGGATAGCGGCCAATTGCCGTCCAGCCGCCATCTACGACCAGGGTTTGGCCATTTATATGCGCCGCCCCTTCTGAAAGAAGAAAAAGGCAGGCTTCTGCTACATCATTTGGCTTTCCAACTATACCTCTTGGGATTAGTTTACCCCAGGTTCCTGCATAATCTGGTTCTTCCTCTTTTGTACGCTCTGTAAGGGTTGCCCCCGGAGCAATGGCATTTACGGTAATTTGGTAAGGCGCCAGGGCAAGCACCAAGCTTTTAGCCATCATTTGCAAGGCAGCTTTGGTCATTGAATAGGCGGTTAAATTGGGGTATCCCTTGATTCCCGTAATAGAGGACATCAGAATGACACGACCCCCATCACCTTGTTTTTTCATAATTTCTCCGGTTTTTTGCACCAAAAAAAAAGCACCTTTTAAATTAAGGCCAATTACTTTGTCGAATTCCTGCGGTTTAAATTTAAAGAAATCACCAAATAAGGTAATCCCTGCATTTGGAATAACAAAATCTATTCTGCCATATCGTTCCAATGTAAAATGAATAAGCCTATCGATTACCTCTACATCCCCGGCATCCCCAACAAAAACCGAACAACGATCAGGAAATTTTTTTTCCAGACTTATCAGGGCATTTTCTGCCACCTTATTATCAACGTCATTTAAAACGACTCTTGCACTATTTTTCAGCAATAATTCAGCAATAGCATAACCTATTCCCATGCCTGCCCCGGTTATAATTGCCACTTTTTCTTTTATTCCTGTGTAGATCATAGATCGCCTTTAAAACAATTAACCTTAAAACCGCCAATTTTAGTTTTATAACTAAAGAGCCCTCCGCTTTGCGGGTATAACCTTAGACTTTCTTCCGACATGCCACTGCGGGCTGTTGTAATATATAATGTTTTCAGGTCTTTTCCTCCAAAGCAGCAAGAAGTGACATGAGGCGCATCAACAACAATTTTCTCTTCAACTTTAGCTGTTTTTGGGTTCCAGCGTCTCACACAACCACCACCCCAATGAGCAATCCATAGCATCCCTTCCCGGTCAATTGTCATACCATCGGCTCCGCCATAGGATTCAGGGATTTTGAATAAGGTTCTGCGGTTAGAAATTTCACCTCCTGAAAGCTCAAAATCATATTCCCAAACCTCATAAACGGCAGTATCAATATAATAAAATTTAGTCTTATCAGGAGACCACGACATCCCATTAGATATTGAGGTGTTTTTGATTTGTAGGGTCGCCTTCAAATCTTTATTTATCCTAAATAGATTGCCATAACCAGGCTTAAGATTTTTGTGCATGGTTCCTATCCAGAAGTTGCCACCGGGATCACATTTGCCATCGTTAAACCTTAAATTTTGATCTGAGTTTTCGAGAATGCGAAGGCGCTTGAGTTCGTTATTCTGATAATCAAAGGATGCAATACCGGTCTCCATCGCTAAAAGCACCTTACCCGCACTAACCGGGATTACTGCACCTATCATTTCATCAAAACCCCATTCAGAATTCTTACCGGTATTTATGTCGTGACTATGAAGGACACAAGCCTCTATATCAACCCAAAATAACTGCTCAGATTTATGATCCCAAAAAGGACCTTCTCCAAGAGTTGCTTTTGCATCATAAACAAGATTTGCTTTCTGCACTCTCTAAATGTAATTAAATCATTCTTTGTTTTTGAGCTCCAAGCCCTTCAATGCCTAACTCAATCAAATCTCCTTTGGCAAGGTAAGATGGCGGATCCAGGCCTATGCCAACTCCGGCAGGCGTTCCGGTAGAAATCAAGTCACCAGCTTCAAGAAGCATAAATTGGGACAGGTAATAGATAATAAAGGCAGGCCTGAAAATCATAAATGAAGTATTGCCATTTTGCCTTAAATCCCCATTTACAGATAAAGTCATTTTGAGATTATCGAGATCTCCTAATTCATCCGGAGTTGCCAGGTAGGGGCCAACCGGACTAAATCCCGGGCATGATTTACCTTTAATCCACTGCCCTCCTTTTTCCAATTGAAATGATCTTTCAGACAAATCATTTATAACACAATATCCAGCAATAGCTTCAGCGGCCTCCGCTTCATTTTTTAGATAGAGTACATTTTTATTAAGAACAACCCCAAGTTCTACTTCATAATCTGTTTTGGCAGAATTTTTTGGAATAGACACATCATCATAGGGACCACTTAAGGTGTTGGTAGCTTTGCCAAAAATAATGGGCTCTTCGGGAATGGCCATGTTAGATTCCGCAGCATGTTCAGAATAATTAAGCCCTATACACATAATCATTCCTGGCCTGCTAATACAGGGGGCGTGTCTTACAGAATCAGGAACTTCATGTAAATCAGCCGCATTGGATTCCAGATATTTCTCAAGTTTTTGTAAACCATTATTTTGAAAAAATGTTCTATCCCAGTCGCTGAATTTTTCAGAACAATCTAATCTTCTGCCCTGATACAGAACACCGGGCTTTTCATTTTCTTTTTCGCCAAAGCGTATTAGTTTCATAGTTGGTTTTATTTAAATTTTGGTCAAACTTTAATCAATTTAGAATCACTTTATTATGAGATTAGAACTTAAAGAGTAAACATATATTTATTAGCCTTTTCCAGGTTTTATAAATACAGTAAACCAGCTTAGATCCAACTTAATAATATAGTTGAGAAAAAAGTAAATTCATTGTGTAACAATGTATATTTCAAAAACAAGGTAATAAAATCCCGGAGATTAACATTCTTTAGGGTATAAGAATATTATAAAAAAACAGAAACCAACTCTAACTTAAATGCCTATTTTAAGATAGATTGATATTTTGTTTTATCATCCATCAGACTGGAAGCTGTTAATATAGCCTCATCATTTTTTAAGTAGTACTGGTAAAGGCCTTCTCTGTAGAAATACCGTTTAATAATTTCGTCCTGAAGATTTATCTGAATTTCCTTTTGATACGTTTCGAGAGCGTTGAGTTTTCGGTTACTAATTTCTGCCAGCAGGCTTTTGTAGCTATCCTGTATATCTGCTCCATATATAGCCTTGTCATCACCTGTAATTGCTTCTTTTAGAGCCTTTTCCGTTTTGGTTTCAAAATTGAAATTGCTTTGAGACACATAGTTTCTGAATTCTTCAAAATCAGAAGCGCTAAAGTCAAAGTCGTCAACATTTGTAATCGTATTTTGATAGTAATAGTTGGTGGCGAAATCAAAAACAACACTATTGTTCATGAGCGCCTTAGTAAGGGCGTTAGTTTTTAGGGCTGCTATTTCAATATCGGGCATAACCCCTCCGCCCTCTTCAACTTTTCTGCCATTTCTTGTCTTAAACTCATTAAACTTTGTGGCTTTTACGGCATTTCCATTTTCATCCCTGTTCCAATAATCCAAAGACTGAATACAACGTCCGGAAGGTGTATAATATCTGGAGATAGTAACTTTTAATTGAGTGCCATAAGTAAGCCGGAGAGGTCTTTGAACCAGCCCCTTGCCAAAACTTCGCGCCCCAATAATCACTGCGCGATCCAGGTCCTGCAGACTTCCTGAAACAATTTCACTAGCCGATGCACTTCTGCCATTTACTAAGACGACTAACGGGATTTCTTCATCTACGGGCTGATTTTTTGTTTTGTACTCACTATTGAATTTTTTTACTTTGGATTTGGTAGTTACAATCAGCTCTCCTTTAGGCACAAAGAGATTTGTGACATTAATTGCTTCAGACAAGAGCCCTCCGGGATTTCCTCTTAGATCTAAAATAATTTGTTCAGCACCTTTCCCTTTTAAATCGCGAAGAGCCGCCTTTGTCTGGGAAGATGCCTTTGCGTTAAATTTGGAAAGCACTATGTAGCCGGTATTTTCATTTACCATGTCGTAAAAGGGGACGGCATCAACTTCTATGGCCTCTCTTTCAATAATAGCCGTATTTGTTTTACCTTGTCTTAGGTAGGTTACTTCAACTTTGGTATTGTTGGCTCCTTTTAATAATTCACTTGCATCATCTTTAAAATCTGAAATAGCGATGTCTCCTATTTTAATGACTTCATCTCCCGCTTTTAAACCCGCCTTATCTGCCGGATAGCCTTTATACGGTTCAATAATTACCAGTTTGCTGTCATATGAACGGACTAAAGACCCTATTCCAGAATATTCTCCTGCATTATTTATTTTATAAGCCTCAACGTCCTGTTCATTTAGGAATTTAGTATATGGGTCCAGATCATCCAACATATTCTTTATGGCAGTATCCATAAGCTCTGCCGGGTTGGTTTCATCTACATAATTCATGTTTAGCTCCTTAAACAGGGTAGTAAAAATTTCTATCTGTTTAGCAATTTCAAAAAAATCGCTTTTAAAACTACTTCCAACAATAAGCATGACAACCGCTAGCGTTGGTATCAGTACTTTTTTACTTAATAGGATTTTCATTAGTTACTCGTATTAAAAATTGTTTTAGAATTACCCGCATTTGCTTTTCTACTTCTTCGTATTGAGGCATTTCTTTTCCAAGGTATAAAAATAGAAACGCAAAGCTTCCCTCGATGTTGTTAAAAATTTGTTCTTTGTTAAGCCTGTAACTTTCCCTTAACAGTCTTTTAATGCGATTTCTTTTTACTGCACTTTTAAAATTTCTTTTGGGTACGGTAACCCCACATTGAACTTTTACTTTGGCAGGGGCTTTCAGGTCCAAATAGATTAACTTTAAAGGATAGCTGGTAATAGATTTTCCTTCTTCAAAAATGCCGCGAATAAGGATCTCGCTTTTTAACTTTTCTTTTTTTGGAAATTTTGAGGACATAATGCCGCTAAATTAAACAATAAAAACCATGCTCTGGCTGTATGATAATTATCATATTTATCCCTTAACTAGGATTTTATCTTGCATTGGATTATATTTCAAAATTATACGCCTAAATACCACACATTATGGGGGAATTGAATGTAAAAAAGCTTACCAGGAACGAGGATAAAGTTGGATATATTGATCAGTTGCTTACAGACATTGAAGCGCTTGAATATATGCTGGCAAATGGAATGTTTGAAAAAAGGCCTGTGCGTATTGGAGCGGAGCAGGAATTTTGTCTTGTTGATGAAAACTGGGAGCCTACAAATAAAGCCGATAAAATCCTTGAACATATCAATGACCCTCACTTTACTTCTGAGCTGACGCTTTATAATCTTGAGATCAACCTGGACCCTCTTAAATTGAACGATCGATGTTTTTCTGAGCTGCACAAACAATTAGAAGAATTGCTTGTTAAAGCCAAAGCAAGTGCGGCAAAACACGGCACTAAGATTATTCTAACCGGGATATTGCCCACTGTAGACACGAAGTTTTTAGAAACGGCATACATGACACCTTTAAAGCGCTATCGGGTTTTAAACGAAGCAATTAAAGATATCAGGAAAGAGGACATAGAGCTTCACATCAAAGGGGTAGATGAGGTAAATCTTCATCACAACACCATTCTGTATGAAGGCTGCAATACAAGCTTCCAATCGCATCTTCAAATTGATGCGGACAATTTTGCAGATACCTATAACTGGGCACAAGCTATTGCAGGCCCAATACTTTCTGTATGCACCAATTCTCCTTTATTACTTGGTCAGGAATTATGGGAAGAGACACGAATTGCATTATTTACTCAAAGTGTTGACACCAGAGCAAGCACCTTCATTCACAATGAAAAGGAGTCCAGAGTAGGTTTCGGTAATGATTGGGTTTCAGGATCTGTAGCGGATTTTTATAAAGATGCTGTAATCAGATTTAGAAGTCTTTTAACTACGGACTTTGATACCGATAGCATGACCTTGCTAAAAAGCGGCAAAACACCAAAATTAAGGGCATTAGCCCTTCATAATGGCACTATTTATAAATGGAACAGGGTTTGTTATGGGGTAACAGACAATGTACCCCACGTGAGAATTGAGAATAGGTATATGCCGTCTGGCCCAACCACAGATGATGAAATTGCTAATATGATGCTATGGGTAGGGATTATGATGGGAAGGCCAAAAGCCTTTGATGAAGTTCACAACAAAATGAATTTTAAAGATGTAAAGGGCAACTTCTTCAACGCCGCCAGATATGGTATCGCAGCACAGTTTCATTGGGATGGAAAACTGATTAATAGCCAGGAATTAATGCTTGATCACTTTTTACCCATGGCTTTCAGAGGACTTTATAGCATGGGTGTTGAACCAAGAGACGCAGAACATTATTTGTCCATTATTGAAAATAGGATTCGTTCAAATACCGGTTCCAGGTGGATGATTAAATCATTCCGAAAACTCAAAGAAAGTTATAAAATACCAGACGCCCTTAAGATTCTGGTTGCCACGATGTACGAGCGACAGGAAAAGCACTATACAGTAGATATTTGGCAATTGCCAAGGGGAGATGAATATGTGATTCCTGAAGATCAGCTTAAGGTAAAAGATAGGATGAACAGAAGAACAATGACAGCTCAGGAGAATGACAGCGCAGAATTGGTTTTAAAAATGATGCTTTGGAAGAACATTCACCATGCTCCAATATTAGACTATAATCTTGATCTAAGCGGGTTACTAACCTGGACCGATGTTAAAAACTATATGGAGAACCCGGCTAAGCTTAAAAAAAATATTAGTTCGCTAATGACCAAGGATTTGATTACTGCCACCCCCGAAACGCCATTAAAGGAGGCCAAAGAACTTATGAGTTCTAACGGCATTAATTGTTTGCCTGTAGTGGAAGGAAAAAAATTAATTGGAATTATCACAACGAATGATTTATGATTCATGGATCAAATCCAAACTAAGCCCATCGAAAAACTGAAAACCGAAAGAATAATAGGTCAAATTTCTGGCAAGGAAAAGGGCCCTACCTTGGTTTTATTTGGAGGAATACACGGAAATGAACCTTCAGGGGTTGAAGCTCTTGAGCAAGTTTTCAGGCAATTGAAAGTCAGTGAACTTCAAATGAAGGGATCAATTTTTGGAATTAAGGGCAATTTACCGGCACTACTTGAAAAGAAACGTTTTTTAGAGCACGATCTAAATCGAATCTGGACACATTCCAGAATAGACGAGATTAAACGCAGAAGCGAATCAGAGCGTTCGGATGAAGAAAATGAATTGTCTGAAATTCATCAGCTGATTTCAGAAATATTTAAGACTCAATCCCCTCCTTTCTATTTTATTGATTTTCATACCACTTCCAGCCCTACATTGCCATTTATCACAATAAATGACGCTTTAATAAACCGGGAATTTGCTTGCTTATTTCCTGTCCCGGTAATCCTTGGGATAGAAGAATATCTGGAAGGACCGTTATTGAGTTATATCAATCAAAAAGGATATGTATCCTTAGGTTTTGAATCCGGGCAACACTTTACAGAAGACGCGGTAACAAATACAATTTCCTTTATCTGGTTAACCATGATTTATAGTGGAGTGCTTCCTAAAGAACAATTGCCTGACTATAAAAAATATCACGACCAACTTAGTTTGGCGGCAAAGGGAAATACACTTTTCTATGAAGTAATTCACAGACATTGCATTACTGAGTCTGATAACTTTGAGATGTTACCAGGCTTCCGCAGTTTTGATAAATTGCGTAAGGGCAGGGCAATGGCCAATTATAATGGAGAAGAGATTGCCGCGCATAAAGACACCATAGTTTTCATGCCTCTCTATCAGGTTCAGGGAGAAGAAGGCTTTTTTCTTATTCGCAAAATACCCGGATGGATATTGTCTTTTTCGGCATTTTTGCGCAGATTAAAATTTGATTCTTTTCTGGCATTACTTCCGGGAATTTCATGGTCAAATGAGGATCGTGATAAGCTTAAGGTAAATTTAAAAATAGCCAGGTTCTTTAGTAAACCTTTTTTTCACCTTCTGGGATATAGGAACAGAATGGTAGATGAAACACATTTACTTTTAAATAATCGGGAGCGGACTGCGAAAAATGAAATGTACAAAGACACCTTTTGGTATAAAAACTAAATGCTTTTTATACGTATTCTCCCGCCAGGTAAGCACACTTACTCAGAAGCTTGCCAAATATTGTTTTCAAGGTTAATGTCAGCCATTAGCTGTGATGGGTCAATTACTGCCGCTTTTATGGAGCCAATAGGCTTATCAATAACAAATTCAAACGTAGGATAGGCCCATGGCCAATCTGGTAAAACGGTTCTCTCAATAGCAGGATAAGGATTATCTTTTTGCCCTCTCATAATGCGTAATGGCGTATAAAAAGTTTCTCTCGTTCCGTCTTCATAAACCAGCAGAATATCAATTGGCATTGGCATAAGGCCTTTTCTTTCTAAGATTATCCTGGTTTTATTACTTTCAGCCCGAACTTCTTTAATTCCATAATCAATGGTATTTGTGGTTTCTGTCCAATCTAAAAGATACCAGTCTAACTCTATCCCTGATACCTTCTCAGCCGTTCTTTTAATATCATTTGGAGTAGGATGTTTAAACTTGAAATTATCATAATAAGACCTGAGTGATTCCATTAACTTATCCTGGCCTATGACATATCCTAATTGCGATAAAAATATGGATCCTTTATTATACGCAGAAATACCATAGGCTGAACTAAACTTATATCTGTCTGCATGAGTTGTCTGGGGTTGCTCTTTCCCAGATTGTACTAAGGACACATAGTTGTTATAGGTGCTTTCAAACGGATTGTCTTTCCCTTGCTTCATCACTTCATTCATGCATAAACTCGAAATAAATTGAGTAAAGCCCTCGTCCATCCATGCATGTTTTAATTCATTGTTAGCCAATACATGTTGAAACCAGGAATGTCCTAATTCATGAATCATAACACCTACAAGACTTTCAAATTTTCGCTCCCCGGTAATAAGTGTACTCATAGCATATTCCATACCGCCATCTCCACCTTGTATCACTGAATATTGATCATAGGGATACATACCAATATTTTTATTAAAAAAGGCCATGGCTTCTGCGGTCTTTGGCTGCAAATTTTTCCAGTTTTCAAGAAGCTCCGGCTTGTTCTTATAAAAGAAATGCAAGGTCGGCCCGTTATCCATCTTTAGTGAATCATGAATATATTCGGGGTCGGCAGCCCACATAAAATCATGCACCATAGGGGCTTTAAAGTGCCAGGTAAGTGTTTTACCCCTGGTTTTTTTGACCTTACTTCCCGGCATTTCATAGCCATGACCAATTTCCTGAGGGTTTTGTAAATAGCCACTTCCTCCTACAACGTAATTTTTGTCTAGCGTAAGTTTAACATCAAAATCACCCCAGACTCCATGAAACTCCCTGCCTATATATGGGTCTGCATGCCAGCCTTCAAAATCATATTCGGCTAATTTAGGATACCACTGGCTCATGGATAGCGCAACACCTTCAGAATTATTCCTTCCTGAACGCCTTATTTGTATGGGAACCTGCCCCTCAAATTTCATATTAAATGTGCTTTTACCTCCAGAGGGAATTGGCTTTGCCAGTATCACCTCCAGAATGGTGCCTTCAAGACTGAAAGAAACATTTTGACCGTCCTGGGTAAGTGAAGAAGCCCGTAAATAACCAATTTCATCCGGATTGAGATTAGCAATTCTACTTTGGCCGTTTGTAACCATTCTCCCATCAGGATCCTGAATATTTTGCAATCTGATATCCATTTCGCTCCCCGGCTGAAAAGCATTAAAGTACATATGAAAATAAACGCGACTTAAATCATCAGGGGAATTGTTTGTGTAAACCAGACTTTGAGTGCCGGTATATTGATAATTTTCAACATCTATGAACACTTCCATTTTGTAGTCAACATGCTGTTGCCAGGAGGAATGATTTTTCTGTGCATGGAGGCCCATTACACATACTAACAAGACAAAAATGAATTTTGGTAATTTATTCTTTAAAATCATATAATATAAAATTTATAATCTTTTAGACATGTTACTCGCCATTATTAAGGCATTATAGGCGTTGACCATCTTTCCCGATTTAGAAGCCCGGTCAAAAGGTTTAGATTTTGCCGCATCCCCGGACAAAATAACTGAAGCCCTGGAACTCAAGCCGGATTCAATTAAGATACGTTTTACGTCAGCAGCCTTAAGTTTTGGGTAGTAAGACCGAATTAGGGCGGCGATTCCCGAAACCATTGGTGCGGCCATTGATGTGCCATCCTGAAACTCGTAGTTGTTTTCAGGCATTGTTGAATAAATGCGTGAGCCAGGAGCGAAAACATCAACATTTACTTTTCCATAGTTAGAATAAGACGCAACCATTTCTGAACCGTATTCCTTAGTTAAGGCACCTACCGCAATGAAGTTATCCACAAATTCGATTTCTCCTTTACCATCATGGTCATTTGGATAACCAAGATTGTTAGGATCATCCATGTCAAGGCCATCATTTCCTGACCCATGAACAAAGAGGACATCATTCTCCGCAGCGTATTTTAAAGCGTCATAAACCCAATCAGAATTCAGGGAATAGGATTTGCCAAAACTTGCATTGATAATCTTTGCACCATTATCCACTGCATAACGGATGCCTAAGGCAATATCCTTATCGTATTCATCGCCGTTGGGCACAGCCCGGATGCTCATTATCTCAACATTATTTGCAACACCATTTACACCTAAACCGTTGTTGCGTTCGGCAGCAATAATCCCGGCAACATGCGTACCATGACTTTCATCTTTTACCCTGTTTTTAGGATTTCCGTCACCATACCCCAAATCCATTAGGTCATAAGGATCGTCGCCTACTATTTTCCTGCCGTCAAAATCTTTATTAAAATGATAATTTAATCGTTCTGAAAAATAGGTAATCCCTTCGTTTAGTTGTTTAAAAACATCAGGGATACTATCGGCAAAACTATACATTTGCTTAATTGTCTCAACCGATTGAAGCAAGGCCTGGTCTTCTGTTTTTAGTGCAATAACATCTTTTTTGGAATAGTCATTTTTCCCCAAATGTTTTTTTACAGCGGCATCTGCATCTTTTACAGAACCTAGAATCTGTTCATAGCGCTGCTTGTTTTGTGTGTATTCGGAAATCTCTTTTTGCAGCTCTAATTTCGCTTTTTCCTGAACAAAACGATCACCTTTATTAAGCCTTAGGATCCTAACATATTCCATTTGTTCATTATAAGCCTCTCCTAAAAAATTATATCCATGAATATCATCTATATAACCATTGTTGTCATCGTCCACACCATTACCGGGGCGCTCCCCTTTATTAGTCCAGAGTATATCATCAAGGTCTTCATGATCCAGATCAATACCGGCATCCAGAACCGCTACAATAACTTTCTTTCCTTTTTTATTTTTAATAATATCAGCATAGGCTTTGTTCAGGCTGATGCCCGGGATGGTATCTGAAATTAAATCTGCGTGCCCCCAGGATTTATTCTCTTCATCTGTGAGTTCAGAAACTTTAAGAGGGACAGCATCAATTTTTTCCAAAGGGGTTAATACCAGGTTTGTGCTGCCGCAGCCTGCAAGAGTGATTGTAAGACTAGTGTAAAAGGCGAATTTTAAATGTTTAAGAGTCATATTAAATTTATAATTAGTAATGCATTTTTGAATAATAACTTCCGGGCGATAAGGCAATAAATGTTTCAAGACAACCTCTGTCTGCCATTGTAACATAACAATTAAGTCCTTTTTCCCCACCAAAGGCAATGTTTGAGGGTTTCTTTCCCTTTAAAATCACTTCTTTCAGAATCTCCCCCTCCGGTGAGATAATCGCTACAGTGCCTTTGTCATAACGTGTGAGATAAAGATTTCCCTGCATATCACATCGCATTCCATCCAGTCCAAAATCAGTAAAGCTTATAAATTTCCTTTTGTTGTTTAGCTTTCCATTTTCCTGAATATCATACTTCCATACCATCCTTTGTACAGATTCATTCACATAAAGGGTTTTATTGTCAGGACTAACTTCTATTCCATTGGTCGTTCCCATTCCTTCTTCCAATAACAAAATTTCTCTTTCCGGGGTAACCATCCAGAGCTTACCCACGCTTTCAGCCCAATTGGGATCACTGAGGTATATTACACCTCCCGGGCCGATGGCGAGATCATTGGGTTGATTCATAGTTGAATCCTGTGCCCATACTTCAGGGGTTTTTGCACCCTTTTTAATCCTGTAAACTTTATGACCCAAATAATCCGCGATAAACATATTCCCATCAAGATCAAAACGTATGCCATTGCCGATACTCCCTTCCGGTAAACTAACATAAATTTCACCCTCCCCGGCCTTATTTACTTTACCAATGGTGCCCTCCTTTGCAAAATTTACTGCAAAAAGATCTCCGTTTCTATTTACGGCAGGGCCTTCAATACCGGCAGTGAAAACATTTTCTGCAGTAAAATCTTTGCTTTTCTGCGGCTCATCTTTACAGCTATAAAGTGTAAAAACAAAAAATAAACCAATTAGTATATTAATTAAAAACTTCATTAAATGTATAGCTTTTATTATGTCTAACTCCTTTTTCGGTATGTGTTACGGTGCAGATTTCATTATGTGCATCGTGCTCCATGAACAAATAGAAATTAGTGTCTGCTGCGGTGTTTAAAAAGGCTGCCTTTTCCGTAAGAGTTAAGAGGGGCCTGGTGTCATACCCCATAATATATGGCACGGGAATATGACCTGCCGTAGGTAATAAATCTGCCATAAAAACCAGGGTCTTGCCTTTATAGGAGATATGAGGCAGCATCTGTTTATCTGTATGCCCGTCTACGAATAGAATTCCAAACCCCATCTCCGAGTTTTTAACAAATGCATCCGCTGTACGATCTATAAAATTTAGCTGGCCGCTTTCTTCCATTGGGAACAGATTTTCTTTAAGAAAAGAAGCTTTTTCCCGAAGATTGGGATGGGTGGCCCAATTCCAGTGATCTTTGTTGGTCCAGTAACGGGCATTTTTAAAGGCCGGTTCATATCCTGTGTGATCCTTATTCCATTGAACGCTCCCGCCACAATGATCAAAATGAAGGTG
>CAJQNH010000144.1 GCA_905479615.1 uncultured Eudoraea sp. | reverse complement strand
AGTCATTGTTTTCAATATCTGTATGATAACGTGCTGCCTGGGGGCAATAACCACAATCTTCAGGACAACCGCCGGTCTTAATGGAAAGTAAAGTTGATACCTGTACCGTATTAGGATCATGAAACTTGCGATGTACTGTGGCTGCTTCATATAATAATTCCATCAAAGGTTTATTATATATTTCAAGAATCTCCTGTTTTGTCCAGTTATGTCGTTCTACACCCATATGTAAGAATTTTATTTAAACATCAAAAATAATCTTTAATCCGTAAAAAAATCGATAAATCAAATCTTAATTACGGTGATGTTAGTAGGTTATTCTTTGGGGTTTTTTAATAAAATACTAACTGCATTTCCACCGAAACCTACGGCATTTATAAGTACTCTGTTTATTTTCTGCGGCGGATTAAATTTCATAAAAGGAACTCCAACAAATCGTTGATGTTGCAACATTAAAATTGCCATTTCCACACTTAGGATTCCGGATGCACCAAAAGTATGTCCTACTTTCCATTTATTTGTAGTAAGTGCAGGCATGGAATTACCAAAAATCTGCTGAATTGCAGTAAATTCAGCATTATCTCCTTTAATGGTGCCCGGTGCATGCATCACAATAATATCTACCTCTTTAGGGTTTATTTTTTCAAGGGCCATAAGCATTGAATCCTGCAGACATCGGGCATCTGCAGAAAGTGAAATATTATGTTCCAATGGTTCAGTGGCAAATCCAATTCCTTCAATGATAGCAAGGGGTCTTTTCCCAATTCCATATTCTAAACAGGCAACACCTGCGCCCTCTCCAAGTACCATAGAATTCTGACCTTTACTAAGGTCAAGAGCCCTACAGGGATAATCGCTTTTATCTTTCTGGGCATATATCTTAAGGGCTCTCATTTGGGCAATAGTAAAAGAAGTCAATGGCGCTTCACTGCCGCCTACAAGAAACTTTTCGGTCATACCACTTCTAATCCACGCTGCACCATTTAATATGGCGTGAAGAGCTGAAGAACAGGTAATGGAATGTGAAATATTAGGGCCTTTTGCCTTTAGGTCATGGGCTATCCAGGAAGAAATATTACCGAGAGTGGTTGTTGGAGAGGTCAATACCGCGGTAGTACCCTTTTGCAAAAACTCCTTATGGTATTTTTCAAAAAGCCCGGTTGCTCCTCGGGACGAACCAATATTAATTCCAAAACTATCGTTTTTACCCCAGCCTGCATTTACTATAGCCCTTCTGGCTGTAAAAATACCATAAAGGACACTATCATCGAGGCTTTGATACTTTGAATTACTATTTCTAAGAGCCTTTATTTCTGATTTTTCGGATTCAGACAAAGATGATACCCACGCGGTCCTACCCTCAAAAGTTCCTTCTTTTAAGAGGTGATTGGAATGCTGATAATTAGCCCAAATATCTTCTTTATTAATTCCCAACGAGGAGATGGAAGCAATTGATGTAATCGTAATAGGTTGAGCCAAGGAATTAGTATTTAGAGTAAAAATAAAAGTTCTTACCTTGAAAGTGTAAAAACAATATAAAAAACAATGAACAATGAATTGATCCCTCAGCCGAATTGGTGGAAAAGAAATTGGCCATGGGCAGTACCTGTTGGTGGTTGTTTGACTATTCTTATTCTCTTAGGGGTTACTGTTGGTTCTATATTTTTTGGGGTTACTTCAATTATAGATGATTCTATTCCTATGGAATATGCACTTGAAAAAATTAATTCAGACCCTGAAATAATTAAACTAATGGGTTCTCCTATTGAAAAAAATGGAATGATTCAAGGTGAATTTAATTTAATTAATGATGAAAAAAGTGCCAATATAAAAGCGCCTATTACAGGGCCCAAGGAAAGTGGCGCTTTATTTATTAGGGCTACTGCTAAAGGTGATAATTGGACCTATCATGAAATTAGGGTTGTTATCCAGGATAATAATGAGGTAGATCTTATAAATGATGACCTGGACTAGAATTGTAATCCTAAACTACTGTATCCAGAGCAAGTTCAATTGTATCATAAACCTGTTTTAACTGAGTATCAGTAATAATGTACGGAGCTAAAATATATATGGTATTCCCCAAGGGACGTAAAAAAACACCATGCTCCATAAAAAAGTCAAACAGCCGGTCACGTAAACTACCGTAACGTTCCATTTTAATATTCAAGTCCAGTGCAAAGATGATTCCACACTGACGAATTGCAGCAACCTTCGGATGTTCCTTAATTTTTAATCCAAACTTCTTATGAGATTCAATGACTCGCCGGATATCCTTTTGAATTTGTTCAGATTGAAGTAATTCAATGCCAGCTAGGGCCGCTATACAAGCCAACGGATTTGCCGTATAGGTATGACCATGAAAAAGCCCTTTAGCAATATCAGTACTGTAAAATGCATCATAGACCTGCTGAGTACATGAAGTAACTCCCATAGGAAGCAAACCAGCGGTAAGCGCCTTAGAAAGGCATATGATATCTGGATTAACAGGAATATGCTCTGAGGCAAAATTCTTTCCTGTCTTGCCAAATCCGGTCATTACCTCATCTGCAATTAGTAAGACCCCATGTGTTTTGAGCAAGTCAAGAATCATATTCAAAGCTTCCGGGTCATGCATCTTCATAGCCGCTGCTCCCTGCACCAGCGGTTCATATATAAATCCCGCTATATCGTTTTGCCTAAGTCTTTCAGTAAGTCGAAGTAAAATTTCATTTATATTTTCTTTAGTTGGGGTTAGAATTCGTTCTACATCAATTAAATAATCTTCAAAAGGTCCATTATAAACGGAAAGTCCTGAAACAGACATGGCTCCAAAAGTGTCACCGTGAAAGCCATCTTCAAATGCCAGAAGTACCTTTCGTTTATTGCCCTGATTAAAATGATATTGTAAAGCCATTTTAATTCCAACCTCCGTGGCCGTAGAACCATTGTCTGAAAAGAATATTTTCTGCTGATTAGAAGGTAATATTTTTATTAATTCTTCCGATAGTCTTATGGCGGGTTCATGGGTAAAACCACTAAATACGACCTGATCCAGAACCTTCATTTGCTGTTGTACCTTTTCTAAAATAAAATCATTACAATGACCGTACATTGAGGTGTACCAGGAAGCAATCCCATCAATATAATCATTGCCCTCTTCATCATACAAAAGAGCGCCTTTCGCCTTCACTATACCCAGCATATCAGAATGTAGTTTGTGCTGCGTAAGTGGGTGCCACAAATGTTTTTTATCTCTTTCCGTTAGATTTTTCAATATTTCAGAATATAATTGTTAGTTTCAATTGTGAACCTTGGATTAGACCTTATCATAATGGCGCTCAAAGTGTTTGCAATATTTGATAGAATTTTGATGCATATTGTTTAATGACGGGTTTATCAAAATTAGTTTCCTCCTCAATCCTGCCAATTACCTTTACCCCTGTCTTCCGTATTATAATGTCTTCTGTGCTTGGATGTTCATTACCACTGAATATTACAGCTACAGTAAACCCTTTTTGCTTTAAGCTTTCAATGGTTAACAATGAATGGTTAATACTTCCCAAGTAATGCCTTGAAACTACTATTACCAAATAATTAGCCTTGATGATATCTAAAATGGTATCCTTTTCATTTAAAGGCACCAGTAGACCACCTGCTCCTTCAATTACAAGATGATTTGTAGTTTGAGGTTCTTTAATTTGACTAATGTCAATTGTAAGCTTATCTATTTCTGCAGCTGCATGAGGGCTCATTGGAGTTTTTAATTCGTAGCTGCTTTTGTGAATTCTGGTTTTTTCATTGGATATCAGTACAGCCACTTTATGACTATCTGTATTTGTCAAATCTCCCGCCTGTACAGGCTTCCAATAATCGGCATTTAGAGACTCCGTTACAATAGCCGCAGCAATGGTTTTCCCGACATCAGTAGATATTCCGGTAATAAATATTCGTTTCATTCTACACTAAGGTTGGGTAATCATATTACACTTCAGACATTTGTATTTCTTCTTTTCTAAAAATGGAAATAACTTATTAATTATACCCTTTCTACTATAGTATACTTCAGATCTTTGTGCTTTACAATTTGGGCAAGTAATTAGATTTCCTTTACTGTCCAAAGCATAGCTTCTTATTTCATTATAAATATTCAAAGCTTTATTTTTATCTTTTGAGTAAACCTGTAACTTAACCCCTCCAATAGCCTGACTTATCAAAGGATCTGTATTTATAGTGTTTTCGTCCTTTAAAAAGACCTGAATGCCTTCAGATTCAAGTTTCCCTTTAATAATTTGTACGTCAGCAGCATATTCAAATGCGCCAAGCGTATAAAATTCCTGATTCATATCTTTTTAATTGCTAGTGCTAAGTGCTGTAATATAATGCAAATATCTTCTTTTGAATTAAAGCTGTGCAAACAAAAACGTAAACGCTCCTCTCCTTTGGGTACAGAAGGAGATAGAATAGGCCTAACGTCAAATGATTTGTTTTGAATTATTTGCGCAATTTGCTTTACTTCATTATTGCCTTTAATAATACAGGAGTGAATTGCTGAAGAACTTGGAATAAAAAAGGATGAAATACCCAAACGCTCCTTCTCCTGATTAAACAATGCAATATTTTCATGAAGCAATTCTCTCTCTTTAAGTCCTTGAGGGCTTGTCATAAACTGATATGCCGCTATAATTGTTGCAACGGTGTGGGGCGGCAGGCCGGTTGTATAGATAAAGCTTCTCGCAAAGTTTATCAAATATTTATTTAGGTCTGCACTTCCCAAAATAGCCGCACCATGGCATCCCAGAGCCTTACCAAAAGTGATAATCCTGGCAAAAATATCTTCCTGCAGATCCAATTCCTGAACCCTGCCACAGCCATTTAAACCAAATAAGCCAATAGCATGCGCTTCATCAACAATCAAGTGACATTTGAATTTCTTGCACAATCCGGACAAGGCTTTCAGGTCTGGCGAATCTCCATCCATTGAAAAAACAGATTCAGTAACTATATATATTTCCCTGCTGTTCTTTGTAAAATTTTCTTGTCCTCGGAGGATGTGCGCTAATAAATCTTTAAGATCGTTATGTTTAAACTTATAGTTCCGGGCATTACTCATTTTAATACCATCTCTAATACTGGCATGAATAAACTCATCGTATAATATTATATCATCTCTTTGGGGAACTGACGAAAACAGACCAATATTTGCGTCATATCCGGAATTAAAAATCAAGGCCGAATCTGCCTTATGTAGTTCCCTAAGAAGTTTTTCCACTTCATCAAATAAAATACCATTTCCGGTAAGCAACCTGGAACCTGTGGCACCATTATTAACTATCTCTTTTTCAGAAAGAATATTAATTGCCTTTTTAAAAACAATGTGGTTATTTGCAATTCCCAGATAGTCATTAGATGAAAAATCAATTCCATGAATATCTTTAGGTAAGGTTCTAAGGGTATTTCTTTCCTCCCGTTCTACCAGTCTCTTATATAATTTTTCAGGTAATTCACCCATGTCACAAATGTAATATATCCTATTTTTAAATAGTATATTGAATCATAGAAACTCCAAACAATGACAATTCAAATTGGCCGGGTGCAAAACAAATTGGAATTAGAACAAATTCTTTCTTTACAGAAAGAAAATAGTCCAAACGCATTATCTATAAAAGAAATGGAACAGGAAGGTTTTTTAACCGTAACTCATACCCTGGAATTACTGGATAGTATGAATAAGGTATGCCCGCATTTTATTGCCAGGGAAAACAATAAAATTATTGGATATGCCTTGTGTATGCATCCTAAATTTAGCAATGAAATTGATATCCTGAAACCTATGTTTAAAGAAATTAATTCTGTGGTGCCTCATGACGAAAAATATATGGTAATGGGACAGATTTGTATTGATAAAAAATATCGAAAAATGGGTATTTTTCAAAAGCTTTACAAGAAAATGCTAGTGTGCATCAAGACAAAATACAATTGCATTATTACTGAAGTAGATGCATTAAATAGTCGTTCACTTAACGCACACTTTGCAGTTGGCTTCATTGAACTTAAGAGTTATAACTCCAGTGGACGGAACTGGCACTTACTAGCCCTGAAATAAAAAAGCCATACAATTTGTATGGCTTTCTTTATATTTTCGGAATACTTTAATCTGCAAGAACTATTAATTTATTATCATTTAATTCTATTGTTCCGCTATTAATCTGTAGTATGGTTTTTCCATTTGAATCTGTGGTAAACCTATCTTTGTATTCTTCTTCAATCTGAATTTCTCCTTGTATCTTAACTTCACCTTCCCGGAGTATTGAAACTATAGGAGCATGGTTGGTAAGCATCTGAAATTCCCCATTTGTTCCAGGTACGGTTACAGAAATAACTTCTCCGGCAAATAATACAGCTTCAGGGGATACAATTTCTAGGTACATAGTTTAAATATTCTTATTAAGCTTCAGCCAACATTTTTTCTCCAGCCTCAATCGCCTCTTCTATAGTTCCTTTAAGGTTAAAGGCAGATTCTGGCAAATGGTCTAATTCTCCATCCATGATCATATTAAAGCCTTTAATAGTCTCCTTAATATCAACCAAAACACCAGGTATACCTGTAAATTGCTCGGCTACATGAAAGGGTTGTGATAAAAACCGCTGCACTCGTCTGGCCCTTCCAACAGCTAATTTATCTTCTTCGGAGAGTTCTTCCATTCCAAGAATAGCAATAATATCCTGCAATTCCTTATAATGTTGTAATAGTTCTTTTACCCTTTGAGCACAGGCATAATGATCATTACCCAATACCTCAGGGTTAAGAATTCTGGAAGTTGAATCCAGAGGATCAACAGCAGGATAAATACCAAGTTCGGCAATTTTCCTCGACAAAACAGTAGTAGCATCTAAGTGAGCAAAAGTAGTTGCAGGGGCCGGGTCTGTTAAATCATCGGCTGGCACGTATACTGCTTGAACTGAAGTAATGGAACCTCTTTTTGTTGATGTAATTCGTTCTTGCATTGTTCCCATTTCTGTAGCAAGAGTGGGCTGATAACCTACTGCTGAAGGCATCCTGCCCAAGAGTGCTGACACCTCTGAACCTGCTTGTGTAAAACGGAAAATATTATCAACAAAAAATAGTACATCTTTACCTTGTCCTTCGCCTGCTCCATCCCTAAAATATTCCGCAATGGTAAGACCCGAAAGTGCTACTCTTGCACGAGCACCCGGAGGTTCATTCATCTGTCCAAAAACAAAAGTCGCTTTGGATTCTTTCATAACCTTCTTATCCACCTTAGATAAGTCCCATCCACCTTCTTCCATAGAATGCAAAAAGTCGTCCCCGTATTTTATGATTCCAGATTCGAGCATTTCACGCAACAAGTCATTTCCTTCTCTGGTACGCTCACCAACTCCGGCGAATACAGAAAGTCCACCGTGGCCCTTAGCTATATTATTGATCAATTCCTGAATCAATACGGTTTTACCAACACCAGCTCCACCGAAAAGTCCAATTTTACCTCCTTTAGCATAAGGTTCAATAAGGTCTATGACCTTAATTCCAGTAAATAAAACTTCTGTCGTAGTAGTTAAATCTTCAAACTTTGGAGCTTCCCTATGTATTGGAAGTCCATTTTTACCTGACTTAGGTAAATTTCCAAGGCCATCAATCGCATCTCCTATTACATTAAACAGCCGTCCGTAAATATCCTCCCCAACCGGCATTTGAATTGCGTTACCTGTAGATAATACTTCAGCACCTCTGCTCAAACCATCTGTTGAGTCCATAGATATAGACCTAATTGTATTTTCACCAGTATGTGATTGCACCTCTAATACCAAGAGAGAACCATCCTTCCTGGTAATTTCCAGGGAATCATAAATTCTTGGCAGTTCTGCACCAGATGGAAATTCTACGTCAATAACCGGTCCAATTATCTGGGATACTCTACCTGTAACTTTAGCCATTATGCAAGTATTTATGTTTAATAATTATAGCAATTTAAAAACAACCTAAGATCGTGTATAAATTGATTGTTTTTTCAGGCTGCAAAGATATGTTTTTCTATTTTAAATAGAAATTGTTTTGCCTTATTTTCTGGACAATAAAAAAGCGCCACTTATAAGGCGCTTTTTTATTGTAATATGATTGTTTACTGCAAGGTAGGTGAATAATTTGTTGGATAATTCCCTAAATCTAATAGATTCCCCGAAGCTTCAAAATTTGAACCATAAGTGGCATCTATTGCTTTCATAAAATCATTTGCGATTAAAGCATAACCCCTGGCTGTAGGATGCACACCATCCAGTGAAAATGCCCCACCTGTTACCAAATTCGAAGTTAAGGTAAAATTACCGTTGGTAATACCCCCATTTGACAATTGGGCATATAAGGCATTGGCGTCCACAAAAGCCAGACCCGCAGCATTTGCCGCACTTGATATGGTGGCATTAAAATTCATGATGGCTTCGGAGATCTCCGCTTGTTCGCTGGGAACAAGCACCCATTTATCTGACAAAGGTATAGCTACACCATTCACTGATAGCGGGTTGTTTGGGTCTGCCAAAGTACCGATGAAATTCGAAGCCGGTAAAACAATCAAATCTTCTGCCGTAGCTTGTCTAATTTTTGGTAGTCCGTCAAAAGCGGGGTTTATAGCTCCTAAATCTGTTAAGCTTTCATCCTCAATTACGACCGCATTGGTTTCACCTTCCTCAAAATTAATGATTCTTGCAGCTGCCTCTTCTGGTGTAAAAAGCCCTGTCCCTTCTAAAGCTGCCAATGCTGCCTGAATACCCCCATTATAGGGCAAATAAGCCTGATTAACCGCAGCAGCTGTCGCAGCATCCAAAGGTACCGGATTATAAGGTACGGTAGTAAAATGCGGTATAATGGTTACATCAGGAATATTGGCAACTACGCCTCCAGTACCTGAAGCTGTAAGTGTTGCAATCAAAGCTCCGTAACTCTGGTTAAAACCTACTCCTGGAGGTCCATCAACTGGCGTTATTGGGTCAGTTCCATCTCCTCCTGTTAGGGCATATCCCAAAACATCATTGATCCCAACCCAAAATGAAAAGAAAGATGGTGCCTGGGTAAGTGCCAATTGCAAAACACTGGCATCAGGAGTTGACCCTGTCATTCTAACAAAATAAGGATTGGCTAGTCCTAAGGAAAGATTTCCCAAATTTCCGTAACCTGGTGCCAGTAGATGAAAACTTTTTGCCCCGGGTACTCCCAAATTGTTAAACGGACCTGTTGGATTGTTGAGAGCGATATCAGTTGTTACCGTTACGGGGCCAATCAAAGATTCTAAAGGTACTGGGCCAGCACCACCAAAAACAAGTCTGGGATCAAAACCCGGAATCCGATTACCTGCTAAAGCCAATCCGCCAAAATTGTCACTAGTTAAAGGTTGTGTAAAACTTCCACCGCCTACCAGTTCAAATTGTTGTGATAAAATGTTGGGCAATGAATTATTTTGTCCTGCGATAAATAGAGCCCCATCCGTAAAACCTGCCGTCAAAGAACTGCCTAAAGCAACAAAGTTTGAAAAATCGGCGGATCCCGGGGTGGCGGGTGGCAACTCCACCTCAGGTTCGGTCATATCAAAATCTTCCTTATCATTACAAGCCGAAAACCCTATAATGCATACCATTAACCAGATATATTTAATTTTCATATTCATCATATTAAAAAGTATTAATTGCCCAAGAAATATAATATATTGAGCCTATAAACCCAGTTCCAAAAGCTGTGAAGTATTCATTTCCAAGAATATTGGTGCCACCTGCCTTAAATGTTGATTTTATACCCGGAACCCTATAATTAATCTGTGCATCCAGGGTATGAAACTCAGGAACAACCCCATTACCAAAAGTTGCTTCCCAGAAATAATCATCACTAAATCTATACGCAATATTAAATCCGAAATTTTCAAAAAGCTCCTGGTTCCCAAAGGTCGCTTTAAATTTATGTTCCGGCGTGTTGAAACTTGTCATAAAATCAGGATTGGCCGCCTGATCAAAATCCTGTTTCGCAAAAGTATAGTTTCCACCAAGATCAAAATTCCCAAATACTTTTGCCGATAATCCCAAGGATGCACCATAGGAGTTTACATCCACATTAGAATTTGTATAGGCGCTGTAGGCCTGAAAATCATCATTAATAATGGCTGCTACTGAAAGTGAACCATCTCCAACAGTTCCGTAAAAAGGTGCTATAACTACTTCTTGAGAAATGAAATCCTTATAGTTGTTATAATAGGTACTAAAATCGATGATTATTTTGTCTATTTTTCCTCTATATCCTATCTCAAATGAAGTTACCTGTTCCGGTTTTACCAGATCGGGATTGGCGACTCTTAAATCACCAGGGTTCTGAGTTTGACCAAGTGTTTCCACCGAACTGAGAGAATATGAATTATTATAGGCGGCAGCGCCCGTTTGGGTAATAGTTGCCGGCTGACCTAAGGCTTGTCCACCTCCACTTACATCGTAGTCCCTGACGTATCTATCCAAGTTATCCGGAGCAGAACCTATCAGGATGGCTCTTCCTGCGTCCAAGCCTATGAACAAATCCTGAGTGGTAGGGTTTCTAAATCCTGTTTGGGCCGAGGCCCGTACATTATGATTCCTATTTATGGTAAGTCCGGCGGATAATCTAGGTGAAAAGAACCCATCGAAAAATTCAGATTTGTCATAACGAACAGATCCGGTAAGCTTAAGATTCATTTTATCATTTAACTCCAAATTCTTTTGGATTTGAGTGTATATTCCATATTCGGAATAATCAATGGGGCCATCAAAATCGGTATATATTGTTCCGAAGGAATTTAAACTGTACTGCCTGAAGGAACCTCCAACTTGGATATCTGCCCAATCAATTAAATGGCTGAAATTGTAGTTTCCATTGGTGTGATAGTATTTAGAGGCATCTTTAAATTGCGATCCCGAGGCGAGGTCAGGATCCTTAATAACACTATTAAAGGCATTCTGAAATTCTGCTGAACCAGGCAGAAAACGACCAGATTCCGCCTGTGTCCTGGCCGCAGCATGTGCTTGTGCATCCGTGGCGCCCCCTAAGGTAGCCTGTACGTAGGTTCCGGTATATTCTCCAAACCATGTATCATCATCTTTCCACCTTCTATTAATGTTTATTCCTGTAAAAACCATATCATAAGAATCCCCAGCTTTGTCCGCCACTAAATAGCTCCTCAGGAAAAAATTATCATTTCTAACTTCAAGCTTGTGCTGTTCCTGAAAAAACCCATTAATATTGTATCTGTTTGTTCCCTGATAAATAGTTGATCCTGTACCAACTTTACCTACATAGGAGATTTCAAGACTATTTCCCACAATGGGCCTGTAATACAAGCCCCAATCCGCTTTGATACTTTCTGCATTATAATTGGTTAGTTCTGCTTCATTATATCCGGTTCTGCTTACTTCTACGGCTGGCACCAGAGCGTTAGCTCCTTCCGGCAGTATACCAAGGCCCTCTAGTGTAACAGCTACACTTTTTATGTTTGTTGACACTTCATCGCCATATACGTTAATACCGTCATAATTCAGATCTGCCCTGGTACGAGTAGGGTCAAACTTATCTATCTCACTGGTAGCGGCCCAATCGGTTCCTTTGAGATAGCCAAAGTTCACTTTACCTGCAAACTTGTCGGAAAACTTATATGCAGCCCTTATGCCAAAATCAGTGTAACTATTATCCCCGGCCGCCTCTTGTGAGGTAATTCCATGCTTAATAGTAGCGCTAATTCCTGGATAATCAAATGGGCTTTTACTGCGCATAGAAAGAAGTCCATTAAAAGCATTTGCACCGTATAAGGCAGAAGATGCTCCGGGCAACAATTCAACGCTTTGTACATCTGCTTCAATTAAACCAACCAGATTGCCAATAGGAAAGTTCAAAGCAGGTGTAGAATTATCCATACCATCCACCAATTGCATAAAACGGGTGTTGGCAAAGGTGGCAAAACCACGGGTATTCACCGATTTAAAAGTTAAACTGTTGGTATTAATATCAACCCCTTTTAAATTTTCCAATCCACCGTAAAAATCTTCTGAGGCGGTGTTCTTTATTGCTTCTATCCCCAAGCGTTCTACCGTAACCGGGGATTCAAAAATCCGTTCCGGTGTTCTGGAAGCTGAGATCACTACCTCATCTAAAAATGTTTGTGTCTCATCAAGGACAATAGAAATGGTTTGATTGTTCGTCGTTATATCAAAGGTTGCCTCAGAATACCCAATACTTGTAATCCTTAATTGAAAGGGAGGCACTTCGGAGGTTTCAAGAACAAAATTACCATCAAAATCGGCGGTTGTTCCAATCGTTTTCCCAACTATAACAACGTTGGCTCCTGGAATAGGTTGGCCATTTTCATCCGTTACATTTCCATTCACAGTTGTCTGCGAATAGGCTCCTAAGCCCAACATCAGTAGGAAAAAAAGAAAGATTGTTCTCATGTTAATTTGAGTTAAATTAGTATATGTCCAAGATACAGATTTTTTTAAATTGAAAATGCAAAAAACAAAAAAAGTAGGCCTTTATGGTATTAAAATCGCAATTTAATCCCGTAAAAATTTATAAATCAATAATTTTAATAAAAAAGGCGACCATAAAAATGATCGCCTTTTAGTAATGATTTATAAAATTAGGTTATTCCACCGTAACCGATTTGGCTAAATTACGAGGTTGATCTACATTACATCCTCTCATTACAGCGATATGATAAGATAATAATTGCAGTGGTATGGTTGTTAAAAGAGGAGTGAGACATTCGAGAGTTTCAGGCACCTCTATAACATGGTCTGCCAGCTCCTTTACCTGCTCATCACCTTCTGTAACAATGGCTATAATTTTTCCCTTTCTGGACTTTATTTCCTGAATATTACTTACTACTTTCTCATAATGGCCTTTATTGGTGGCAATTACAATAACAGGCATTTGCTCATCAATAAGTGCAATAGGACCGTGTTTCATCTCAGCTGCCGGATATCCCTCGGCATGAATATAACTTATTTCTTTAAGCTTAAGTGCTCCTTCGAGGGCTACAGGAAAGTTATAACCCCTGCCCAGATATAAACAATTTTCTGAATCTTTATATTCATTGGCAATTATTTCAACCAAAGGATTAGATTGAAGCGCCTTTTCCACCTTAATTGGTATATTATCCAACTCTGAAAGGAATTCATTATACTTAGATTCAGAAAATTTTCCTTTTTCTTTTGCAAGTTTTAGAGCAATTAGTGTCAGAACTGTTATCTGAGTTGTAAATGCTTATGTAGAGGCTACACCAATTTCCGGTCCGGCATGTGTGTATGCACCCGCATGAGTCTCCCGTGCAATAGAAGAACCTACGACATTGCATACTCCAAACACATAGGCGCCTTTATCTTTAGCCAGCTTAATCGCTGCTAATGTATCGGCAGTTTCACCGGATTGTGAAATGGCAATAACCACATCCTTATCCGTAATTACTGGATTTCTATATCTAAATTCCGATGCATATTCCACCTCAACAGGTATTCTTGCCAAATCTTCGAAAATATACTCTGCTACTAACCCGGCATGCCAGGAAGTTCCGCATGCCACAATAATTATTCTGTTTGTGTTGAGAAATTTTTCAAGATTCTGGTCAATCCCCGCCATTTTTATTATGCCCTGATCAACTAGCAATCTTCCTCTATAGGTATCTTTAATAGCGCTTGGTTGTTCATAAATTTCCTTTAACATAAAATGATCATACATCCCCTTTTCAATTTCTTCAAGATTAAATTGAAGCTCCTGTACCATTGGATAAGCTATTGCATCATTCTCTATTTTTCGCAATTTAATTTCTTTGCCTAGACGCACAATGGCCAATTCCTGATCTTCCAGATAAACGGTCTTATTAGTAAATTCTATAAAAGGTGATGCATCGGAAGCTATGAAAAACTCATCTTCTCCAATACCTATTGCCAAAGGACTCCCTAATTTGGCGACTACAATTTCATCCGGTTTTTGAACATCAAACACAGCAATTGCATAAGCCCCAACAACCTGATTTAAGGCAATCTGAACAGCCTTACCTAATAAAACATTTTCCTTTTTCTTTACTTCTTCAATAAGGTTAATCAATACTTCCGTATCCGTGTCAGATTCGAAGGTATAGCCCCTTTTAGTTAGTTCTTGTTTTATGGATTCATAATTCTCTATAATCCCATTATGAATAATTATTAGATTTCCCGAATTTGAGTAATGCGGATGTGAATTCACATCGTTTGGAACCCCATGAGTTGCCCATCTTGTATGTCCGATTCCAACATTCCCATTTAAGGGAATATTAGTCTCTGATCGTTCTTGAAGATCTTTGACTTTGCCTCTGGTTTTAGCCAAATTAATTCCATTCCCGTCATACAAAGCAATTCCTGCACTATCATACCCTCGGTATTCAAGACGCTGCAAACCCTTCATAATTATGGGATAAGCATCCCTAAAGCCAATATATCCAACAATTCCACACATATTTGTTCAGTTAACAGATTAGTAGATGGGCAAATTTACAAGAAGAAAAGTAAACTTTCCTTTAAATTCGGTTATATAACGATAAAAAACTGTAAGTGGTATTTTGTGTCAATTTTAATTTACCTCCGTATAAAATATCTCTAACTTTAGCTTAACATCCTCTTCTTCAAGAGGAACATTATTGCCAAAAAGAACGGTACTTAAAGGGGTAATTGTTGCGGCAAGCGGCACATCTTCTTCAGAAATATCAAGGACAGCATTTTTAGTGGCAATAGTTGCCAAATCTGCAGTTACAGAGAGGCCCAGAGTGACATTTGTAGAATCTCTAATTATTATATCATTAATATAATTGGTAATTTTCAATTTATATCTTACCCCCTTGTTATTCTCCTTTTCCAAAGACCCGCCATAATTTATATTTATTCTATTTCTGAGATCAGGATCGCTAACCACACTAAGATCATATATAGGGCGGTTTGTCTCCGTATTAAAAAGATATAATGATGGGGGTTCATTAACAACACCGGCCATGTCCAGTTTTTCTCTGTCTACATAAAAGATGAGGTTGGCTTCATTAACAATCCAATTCTTTGCTTTGATCTCGTTTAGAATATCCTCTCCGTTATTTTCCTCAAATAATTGGATTTCCGTATAGGATCCTGAACCCCCTTTAAGATATATTCTATCTGCATTTTCGTTTGTATCCAATTCATTTGTAATCTCAGATGGAAAAGGCTCATTTATTAAAGTATTAACTGCATTGCTATTTATTGTGCCAAAGGTTAATTCCCTGGTAATTAAAGTTAATTGGTATTCTGCTTCTTCCTTAATAATTTCAGCATCTTCCAGCTTATCATAGTCGTAGGTAATAGTAATAGTAGCATCAGTGATATCAAGAATAAGTAGAATATCATCGGTGACAGCAGAAACAGATAAATGAAGTCCTCTGATAAAGTCACTAAAATTTGCCTGACTTAATAATTCTGACTGGCCTTCCTTATCCAAAATATTTTGTTGAAAAAAGTCAGGGTCCAATGCTACCTGAATACCCGGTTGTATGCGCACAGGCTCATTTAAGGATTCATCTGCTTCCGTATCAGGGTCATCTTCCGGAAAAATCAAAGTTTCTTCATCTGATATAGTTACCTCACCATCAAAGAGTACTTCAGAAACAAAATCCGGAGAAAACTCCTGAGATGAATAGTATTCCTGTGATTCAAGAAAACCTGTATTGGGATCTAAATCTCTTAAAAAATATGTAGATCTTTCTACTTTGAAATTAAAAGGAGCTTCACGGTTTCCATAAATACTGTCAAGGTCAACTTTTCGTGGATACCTGTTTACGGCAATCTCAGTATCCTCGGAATCCTTTATGCCATCGTTATCGGTATCATCACTAAGAGGATTTGTTCCAATTGATCTTTCCTCAGAATCAGTAAGGCCATCTCCATCACTGTCGCTATTCGGATCTTCCGGGTCTGCATCAAAAGCATCTGGCACACCATCTAAATCCCTGTCTCCATTTGGGTTTTGAAGGTAAGGGATATAAAGAATTACTTCTTTAACTGTTTCATTTTCCTCAATTGCCGTCTCGTCTGGATCTGTCAGGGAATTTTCTTCTCTTTCCTGGCTAGAAAGTCCAAATACCGGATTCCCGAAACCTCCTTGTAATCTTAGCTGAGAAGTTATACTAGCCTCGGTGCTGCCATAAAGGGGGTCATTATATTTTCCTATTTGATATAATGGAAGTTTGTTAGTCTCAACTGCATTGATTTTTTTGTTAAATACAAATACGTCATATACAGCTTTATTTGTAACAAAAGGATCGTCTCCAATGAGACCATCTCCTATTGTAGTAAGGTCTTCATCACACGATACGGTAATGAACATAAGTGTCAAAACTGCAAATGCAGAGAATATCAATTTTAAAAAAATCTTCATGAGGCCTATTTTAAAACTTCAGTGCTATAAAAGTTTGCATATGCTTCTTCAAATTCCTGTAAAGGAACATATGGCAACATAGGTTTTTGGAGGTTGGTAATGTATTCACTTAAATCTTCTGAAATTTCTTCGGCCGCTAAAATAATGGCATCAGAAAAATCTACAGCAACTTTTAACAAATTATTATAGGTGGGAGCGTCCAGATGGGAGATGCTATCCTCTGTAATTCCATCAAATAATATTTTTTTCTTCATATTAACATCCAAATTGCCATCAAAACCATTGCTATAAACAGAGGTTACAATTTTACTGTCGGCAAATAGTGGTTCATCTGCGTAATAGGTTCTTAGGTATAATGGCAAAAGTGAAGCCAGCCAGCCATGAACATGGATAATATCTGGAGACCAATTCAATTTTTTTACTGTTTCAACTACTCCCTTTGCAAAGAAAATGGCCCTTTCATCATTATCGGGGAAAAGTTCTCCATTCTCATCGGTAAAGGTAGCTTTCCGTTTAAAATACTCCTCATTATCTATAAAATAGACTTGTATGCGCTCTTTGGGTATTGAAGCAACTTTGATAATAAGCGGCATGTCCATATCATTGATTACGAGGTTCATTCCTGATAGCCTGATTACCTCATGTAACTGATGCCTCCGCTCATTGATATTGCCATATCTTGGCATAAATATTCTTATTTGGCCCTTTTTACTATTAACCATTCTTGGCGTTTCGTACGACATTAAGGAAACCTCATTCTCTGGTAAATAGGGCACTAATTCAGAAGATACAAACAATATCTTTTTACCATTCATAAAACAATGTATTTTGTTTATCGGAAAAACATAGCTGCAAAATTACAAAAATAATGTAGAATAGCAGTAATTATAGTAAGTTTGCTGGCTTTTATAATTGATTATGTTGTTATTCAGTAGCAAAAAGGAACTAATAGCTCATTTGGCCACATTAAAAAATCCTTCAACAGTCGTTGGTTTGGTTCCTACTATGGGAGCATTGCATAAAGGGCATCTTTCTTTAATTAAAAAAGCCATTTCTGAAACTAAGGTTGTTGTAGTCAGTATTTTTGTAAATCCTACCCAATTTGACAATAAAGATGATTTAAAAAAATACCCCGACACGCTCGATGCAGATCTTGAATCTCTAAAAAATATTTCCGCGGAACTCATTATTTTTAAACCTTCGGTAACAGAATTGTATTCTAACAACATCAGTTCAAAGGAATACGATTTTGATGGTTTAGATGCAACAATGGAAGGGGAATTCAGATCGAACCATTTTTTGGGCGTGGCAACGGTAGTAGAAAAGCTTTTTTCGATTGTTAAGCCCAATAAAGCTTATTTCGGCGAGAAGGATTTTCAGCAACTCCTAATTATTAAAAAATTAATTGAAAAAACTAATCTGCCAATTGAAATTATTGGCTGCCCAATTGTCAGAGAGCCTCACGGACTAGCAATGAGTTCGAGAAACGAAAGAGTGCCAAAAGACTTAAGGCTCAAAGCCTCTTTTATCTATGAAACACTTTTGGCTGCCAAAGAAATATTTGGCACGAAAAGTGCAGCACACGTAATGAATTGGGTTAAAAATAAATTTGATAAACAGCCTGAATTCATATTGGAATATATAAAAATTGCTGATCAGGATACATTAAATCCTGTAAAAAGAAAACAAAAAAACAAAAAATATAGGGCCTTTATAGCAGTTTATGTCAACGGGGTGCGCCTCATAGATAATATAGCCCTTAATTAATTAACTTTGTGCTATGCAAATAGAAGTTGTCAAATCCAAAATACATCGGGTTCGCGTTACCGGAGCTGACCTTAATTATATAGGAAGTATTACTATAGATGAAGATCTTATGGATGCTGCTAATATTATTCAAGGTGAAAAAGTTCAGATTGTCAATAACAATAATGGTGAACGATTGGAGACCTATGTTATTCCGGGACAAAGGGGCACAGGTGAACTAACCCTAAATGGTGCCGCTGCCAGAAAAGTGGCAGTAGGTGATATTCTGATTTTGATTACATATGCCAGAATGGATATTGAAGAAGCTAAAAAATTTAATCCGGCTTTAGTGTTCCCCGATGAAAAAACTAATCTATTAAAATAGTCTTGACTAAAGAACTGAAAAAGATCTTAAAAATCATACTCCCAATTGCCTTGGGAGTTTTTTTAATCTGGTATTCATATAGAATTACTTCTGAAGAAGACAGGACACAAATAATCAGGTATATTAAAGAAGCAGACCTGTTTTGGGTAGGACTCTCTGTATTTATAGGAATTTTGAGCCATATTTCCAGGGCAATCCGATGGAATTATCTTTTGGAACCTATGGGATATACACCAAAAGTGTCTAACAATATTTTCATTATCCTAATAGCTTACTTTGCTAATTTAGGCATCCCAAGGTCTGGAGAAGTATTAAGAGCAACCGCACTAGCAACCTACGAGGACGTTCCTTTCCAAAAAGGCTTTGGCACAATTGTAACCGAACGGGTAGTAGATTTGTTAATGTTGCTTCTAATAATTCTAATGGCCCTTTTTTCACAGACCGATATAATACTTGCCTTCTTGAACGATAGGGGTGTGGGCTTTTCCACTTCCCTGATTTTTCTTTGTGTGGGCTTTATAGGACTATTATTTATCATGGGCTTTTTAAGACGTTCAAATTCTAGATTCGCCATTAAACTCCGGGACTTTATCAAAGGGCTATTAGACGGTGTTTTAAGTATTTTTAAAATGAAAAAGAAATGGGCCTTTGTCCTACACACTTTTTTTATTTGGGGTGCTTATGTTCTTATGTTTTGGGTTATAAAATATACAGTGCCAGAAACTATTGATCTCTCATTTGGTCAATTATTAGTAGCCTTTGTTGGCGGCGCCTTTGCCATGTCTACTACAAATGGAGGTATAGGCCTTTACCCTATAGCCGTAAGTAAATCCCTTGCCATTTTTGGTATTTCAGCTGTTTCCGGTAATGCATTTGGTTGGATTATGTGGATAGCACAAACTATTATGGTCGTCGTATTTGGTGCAATATCTTTCCTGCTCTTACCGTTATTGAACAGGAATAAATAGCATAAAGCTGTTTTCAAATACTTAGGCATGATACGTAATTTTTTTCTATGTGCTGCAATACTGTTCTGTACAAATTTAGGGGCACAGATAACACAGGAGATTTTTGAATCTTTTAAACTGCAGGAAAGAAGGGATGTAAAATATTATATCCCCGAAGATTATAGTCCAGAAAAAAAATATCCTTTAGTGGTTGTTCTGGATGGAGAATACCTTTTTGATCAGGTGGTTGCAAATTCTAAATTTTACTCTACTTTTCAAGGGACTCCAGAGACTATAATAGTTGGTGTCTTTCAGAGTGAAAATGATTTGAGATGGGAAGATTGTGCCTTTGAAGAGGGCTCCGGACTACCTTCGGAAAAAGGAAAATTATTTTTTGAATTTCTTGGCATGGAACTTATCCCATATCTGAAAACCACATACAATACGGCCCCTTTCAGCATGTTTGTTGGTTACGATATTACTGCAAACTTTGGGAATTATTATTTATTCAAAGAAAAATCTCTATTTAATGCATTCATTAGCATATCTCCTTATCTGGCGCCGGAAATGGAGAACAGAGTACCCGCAAGGCTTAATGAAATAAATCAACAAATTTTTTATCATTTAATTGTTGGTGGAGAACAG
>CAJQNH010000143.1 GCA_905479615.1 uncultured Eudoraea sp. | reverse complement strand
TTTAATTAAATTATGAACAAAACAGAATTAATTGATGCCATGGCAGCTAGTGCTGGCATCACTAAAGCAGCGGCAAAAAAGGCATTAGAGTCTTTCTTAGGGAATGTAGAAGGATCTCTTAAGAAAGGGAATAGAGTATCTCTGGTAGGTTTTGGATCTTGGTCTGTGTCTAGAAGAAATGCCAGAGAAGGCAGAAACCCTACTACTGGAAAGACTATACAAATTGCGGCTAAGAATGTAGTTAAGTTTAAAGCAGGTTCTGATTTAAGCAGTTCTGTAAACTAGCCCATCCTTGTAAAATATATGAAAGCGCCCCAGTTTCTGGGGCGCTTTTTTAATTTAGAGCGATTTTTGTTATTTACAAGATTTATCTTATTTTTAAAAGTATTAAAAGAACTATGATAAGTCTAAAACCGAAAAAAGGAAAATTGCTAATTGCAGAACCTACACTTACCGGAGATGTTTCATTCAACCGATCTGTCGTTCTTTTGGCAGAGCATAATGATGAAGGATCTGTAGGGTTTATTCTTAACAAGCCACTTAATTATGATATTGGTGATCTTATTGAAGATATAAATGTCCCGTTTCAGGTATTCAACGGAGGCCCTGTAGAACAGGACAATCTTTATTTTATTCACAAGGTACCTCACCTTATTGATAATAGTATTGAAATATCAAATGGAATATTTTGGGGTGGTGATTTTGAAAAAACGATAGTACTTATCAATCAAAAGGTAATAACTGATACGGATATTCGGTTTTTTCTCGGGTATTCGGGATGGTCATCACTTCAGCTTGATCAGGAACTGGATTCAAAATCCTGGATCGTAGTAAAGAACAAATATGAGAGCAATATCATTCAAAAATCTACCATAGCTTTCTGGAAAGAAAAAATGCTGGAACTCGGTGGCGATTATTTATTGTGGTCCAATGCTCCGGAAAACCCTAGTCTTAATTAAACCTGGCGGCGGCATTTAACTTCCCTAAAAGCTCTTTAGCCACTATATTTCCAAAAATTTTCTTACGATATTTTGTTATTGGTTGTATTCCCATAACACTGTTTGTGATGAATAGTTCATCAGCCTGCTGAAGTTCAAATGGGGAAATGGATTTTTCCTGGCATTCATAGGTGTCAATTTTGTTGAGAATATCCAGTATTTTTTTTCTTACTATCCCTTTAATACAACCATCTTCTATAGGTGGCGTTTTTATTACATTATCTTTTACAAGGAAAATATTCCCGTTTAATGCCCCGACTACCGACTTGGATTCATTTAACAACAGACAATTATTATACCCATTCTCTTTTGCATAAACACTGCCCACAACATTCAGGATTCTGTTGGTTGTTTTAAGATTGGAAAGCATGTTTTTACTTAATGTAAAATCTTTAAATAATTCTACCTCATAACTGTTTTCATTTAAAATATAATAAGGATTTGCTAAAAAACCCGGATCAATAATATAAGATACTTCATTACTTTCCGGTTCATAACCAGCCCCATTGTTCCTATAAACTGTAATCCTAATCCCAGCCGAATTATTATTCTCCCCTGCCGGCAACACCGTTAATATTTGCTCCTCCAAAAACTCCATGGTAAAAGACATTGGTATCTCCATTCTTAATATGCGCATGGAGGACATTAGACTTAAATAATGATCTTCCCAAAAAATAATCTTCCCGTTTACTACCCTAAGTGTTTCAGAAAGGGCATCACCATAAAGTAAGCCTCTGTTTTTACCATTTAGATAGAGGGCATTATCATCTACTATTTGTCCATTAAAATTAACCATAAAAAAAGCCTTGATAAATCAAGGCCAAATATACTGTTAAAATTAATTTTATATTACTTGGAACCCAATACTTGTTTAAGATCAGAGACCTGGTTTGTCCATAACATTTTTGCTTCATCAATTTCATCCTCTTCTGCAAAATCAGTTATAAAAAGAGATACATCTTTTGTAATTTCATCAACAATAATCCGCATCTCAAAAAAACTATCATCTTCATTTTCCGACCATGTAAACTTTATGAATTCGTTACTTTTCTTTTTTAAGAGTTTAGCCTGCTCTTCAGATCCGTCCCATATGAAGTTGAATATTTCACCGCGAGAATTTACATTGTCTGCAAACCATTCAGACAGTCCCGATGGTGTTGATAGATACTGGTATAACAACTGGGGTGAAGACTGTATTACAAATTCAATTTCAAATTTTATTTTATCATCCATTCCACAACATATTTATATTGGACAATATATATATTTATATATGATAAAAAAATAAAACAGACATATTAATTTTGATGAATGAATTTTGACGAACAAGAAATTAACCTTTATATTTGCACCCATTTTAAAACCTTTGGCGAGGTAGCTCAGGTGGTTAGAGCGCAGGATTCATAACCCTGAGGTCGGGGGTTCAAGTCCCCCTCTCGCTACAATTAAATTAAGAGTTAGCCGGGATTCAAATCTCGGCTTTTTTAGTTCGGGCACATCATAGGTATAATATTTGTCCTTTAAAGCAGCTAAAATAGTATAAACTAAACCTCTGTTGGATATGACTCTACTAATATAGAAAACCGATAGCCTTCATCCCGATAGTCCGGTCCTGAGAACTATCGGGAGATTTCAGGATTGGGATGACCAATAATTGACCAATTATAAAATGACAAAATGGTCTCATGTCGTATCCTGAAATAGACTAATTTTTTCCTACATTTGTCTCTAATGCTAGGAAAATTGAACAAAGTAATTCTCTGCCTTTGTTTGTGTGGCATATCTTTTCATATTTCTGCACAACAGTATAGCTATGTTCAATACAATTCCGGGTCTGGAGCCCCTTTTGACAAGGTATCCACTGTACTTCAGGATCGGGAGGGCTTTATATGGATCGGTAGTCAAAACGGTTTGTATCGATTTGATGGAATCCATTTTGACATTTATAGCATGCATACCAAGAGTCAATTCGTTCATCAGCTTCATGAACGTGAAGATCACCTGTTGTTTGTAAATGATATGGGTATTTATCAAATTGACGATTTAATTTCCCAGCCTAAGGTAATTCCGTTAATAGAAGGCACAATAAATG
>CAJQNH010000142.1 GCA_905479615.1 uncultured Eudoraea sp. | reverse complement strand
CATACTGCCAACTTAGGAGATTATGATAATGTTAGTGGTTTATGGCAAATTCCCAGCTTACAATTAGACCAGCAGGCAACACTACAGATTACGGTATTAGTACCACAGGCGGGTACTTTTGCCAATACAGCCACAATTATTAGTTCTTCTCCGGCAGACGACCCGACAAATAATTCGGCAACGGCCGTAGTCGATGTAAATAGTCCAACTAACACGGAACCCGGCTTCCTCTTTAATCAGTTTTCACCCAATGGTGATGGAACAAATGATTTGCTCAAGATTAATAACCTGGAGGATTATCCAAACAATTTTCTTCAGATTTTTAACAGATATGGAAATAAAATATTTGAAGCTCAGGGCATGACAGATGGGAATACCTGGGATGGCACCAGAAATGGAGAACAGGTGGCTTCAGGCACCTATTATTATGTACTGGATTTAGGAGATGGTTCAGAAATTAGAAAAGGCTGGATTCAGCTCATAAGATGATAAAAATAATGACTTGTAACTCAAGTAGCTCTTTATATAGCAATGTCTTTCTACTACTTGGCTTTTTACTAGCCATGTGCAGTACCAGTTATTCCCAGCAGGAACCTCAGTACACCCAATATATGTACAATATCGGAAGTTTTAATCCTGCCTATGTGGGAACGGTAGAAAATATAGATATTACAGGCCTGTACAGGGCACAATGGATAGATATTGAGGGTGCTCCCAGGACCATCAGGTTTGGGATTAATTACCCTTTTACCAATGACAAGATGGGGCTTGGTTTTAATGTTCAAAGTGATCAGCTGGGGCCAACAACAAATACCTTTGTAGATATTTCTTATTCATATCAAATAAATGTTTCATCAAACACCAAATTATCTTTTGGTATTGATGTTGGGGGGTCATTTTTAAATGTCGATTTTTCTAAAGGAGATTTTGAAAACCCCGGAGAACCTATTTTGGGGAGGCAACAAATCAACGAGTTTTATCCTACCGTAGGGGCCGGGTTATTTTTGTATCAGGACAAATGGTATTTTGGTGCTTCAGCACCAAATTTTTTACCGGGAGGCCTTTATAACGATGATGTAGCTCAGGTTTTGGATGATAAACTGCAGTTTAATATCATAGGAGGTTATGTTTTTGATTTATCTGAAAATCTTAAATTTAAACCGGCTTTTTTAGCAAATTTTATTTCGGGAGCACCGGCAACTGCAAATTTATCAGCTAACTTTCTAATTAATGATGTGTTAACTGCCGGGGCCTCTTACAGGTTTGATAATGCAATAAGTGGGTTGGTAGGATTTCAGATATCCAACAGCATGTTTGCTGGATATTCTTACGATTATAACACCAATCCAATAGGTCAATATAATAATGGTTCACACGAAATAATACTTAAGTTTTACGTTGGCAGGGGTAGTAAAACTAAAAAGGATAAAAACGAGAATCTTAAGGGTAAACCAAAACAAATAGATTCACCAAGGTTTTTCTAAACGCACAGGCAATGAAATATACATTCTTAATTCTGATTGCTTTTTTGTTTGTTAGCAGCTTTTCTTTTGCCCAGGAAAATAAATCAAAAGGAGATGATTTCTTTTTTATGTACAACTATCCACAGGCAATTATTGAATATAAGAAGGAGAAAAATGTAAAACCTTTAAGTAAAAGACAATTACTAAATTTAGCAGATTCCTATTTACAAACAGCTAACTATAAAAATGCTACTGACACCTATCTTGAGATATATAAAGAAGATACCAAGATAAGTACCTATCATTTTAATAATATGTTGCAGGCCATGGCCAAAACTTCCGGCCAGGACAGAGTGAAGGCGTTTCTTGCAACAAAGACAGATGTTTTATCTAATGAGCTATTGGAAAACGCGGAATTTAATTATGAACTACAAGAGTCTGAAATTGCCAATGATCTGGATTATCAAATTTTTAATATCAATTCCAATGGCCCGGCCTCTGATTTTTCACCATCTTTTTACAAGGATGATAAATTACTTTTTACCAGTACAAGAAGTCTTAAAGCAAACAAAAAAAAGCCAAACCGGGAAAATGAATACCTGGAAATATATGTAGCAAAGGTAGGGATTGATGGTCAGATCCTCAACCCCAATCCGTTTATGGGTGTTCCTGAATCAGATTTTCATCAGGCAACACCTTTTTATTCCAAAACCAAGGATGCTGTATTTTATGTGAGCTCCAATGAAGAATATGATCAGCTGACTTTTGACGGAAACGGTAAGAATAGTCTGGCGGTTATGATGGCCACCGGGGAAGAAACTGCACAATATCTCCTAAGAGATCCAAGTACATCTTTTTATTACCCGTTCTATGATGCAAGCAGCGGCAGACTTTACTTTGCAGCTAATTTTCCTGATGGATTTGGAGGTACAGATCTTTATTATGTAGATACTAACGAAGGAAAAATAATGTCTGCCCCCATAAATTTGGGTTCAAGGATCAATACTCCCGGAAACGAAGTTTCACCATTTGTCTTTGAAAATAGCCTTTATTTTGCATCGGATATCTTTTATGGCCTTGGAGGCATGGATATTTATAAATCAGAAATGCAAGGCGATGAATCTTTTAGCATCCCGGTTAATTTGGGTTTAGGTCTTAATTCTGTTGAGGATGATTTTGGGTTCATTATTAAGAACAATAAAACCGAGGGGCTTACGGGTTATTTTTCATCAAACAGGGCTGAAGGTAAAGGCAAAGATGATATTTATGGATTTAATGTGGATGAGAAACCAGGCCTTAAAACATTGGTGTTAAGAGGACAGGTAACTAATTCTGACTCTAAAGAAGGAGTTTCTAAGGCAGCAGTTAGAATTTACGATACAGACCAAAACTTAATCAGGGAAATTTATTCCAATGAAGATGGCACCTACAGATTGGAAATTCCCTGGAGAGAGTCTGTTGTACTTGAGGTTTCCAAAGAACGATATTCTTCACAGATCCAGTCTTTTGATAAAGCTGCAATCGACAGCTTTGAGGAGAATGGTTCCGTTGACATAAACCTTCTTTTTCTGGATGACCTTGTAGAAGAAAAGGAGGATCAGACGGTACTCAAATTGAAGAAGTTCTATTTTCAAAAAGGCAGGTATGCTATAACACCTGAGGTGGCTGCTGAGCTGGACAAAGCTGTGATTGCCGTAAAAAGTTTTCCTCAATTGCAATTGCGAATAGAATCCCATACCGATAGTCGCGGTGGAGGTTCCACAAATTTTAGATTATCCCAACGGCGTGCAGATGCCATGAAAGACTATTTAGAACAGCACGGTGTTTCAACTTCAAATATTTTGTATTCCATCGGTTATGGAGAGGATAAAATAATCAATTCGTGTAAGAATGGTGTGTTCTGTCTTGAACAGTTACATAATCAGAATGAGCGGCAATTGATAGTTGTCTTAAATTACGATCTCATATACTAGGTTCTGTCTATTCCTACAGGCAAGCTCTTTAACATGCCGCAATGATTCCATAAAAGCATATACTGCCATGATCGGTAAAACAGCTCCATACGGGCAAACCAAAATTTTACTCCGGTATACCTTTTAATTATTTGGAATACTTATATTTAGGGAAATAAATTTTATATGAGTCGCAATTCTAAAGCTAAGAGATATTGGAAAAAAAACCTGCAATACCTTTCAATTTTGTTAGGTATTTGGTTTTTAGTATCCTATGGTTTTGGAATTCTGTTCAAGGAAACCTTGGATACTATTCAATTGGGCGGATTTAAACTTGGTTTTTGGTTCGCACAGCAGGGATCAATCTATGTCTTTGTTGTACTGATATTTGTTTATGTCAGATTGATGAACCGCCTTGATAAGAAATACGGGTTCGACGAATAAATAAGACCAACCAAACTTATTCATTTTATGGATGTACAAACCTGGACACTAACCATAGTTGTCCTTACTTTTTTACTTTATATAGGAATTGCAATCTGGTCCAGGGCCAGTTCTACCAAAGATTTTTATGTTGCGGGGGGCCATGTTCCGGCCTTTGCCAACGGATTGGCTACTGCCGCAGACTGGATGTCAGCTGCATCCTTTCTTGGGATGGCCGGATTAATATCTTTTGACGGTTATGACGGTTCCGTTTATTTAATGGGTTGGACCGGGGGATATGTCCTACTTGCCCTTCTGCTGGCACCTTATCTCAGAAAATTTGGACAATTTACCGTACCCGACTTTATTGGCGATCGCTACTATTCCAATATAGCGCGTTCTGTTGCTGTTGTATGTGCCCTTATGGTTTCATTTACCTATGTGGCAGGTCAAATGCGGGGGGTAGGACTTGTTTTTTCCAGATTTCTGGAAGTACCTATTAATACAGGAGTAATCATTGGAATGATTATCGTATTGTTTTATGCCGTTTTAGGGGGCATGAAAGGAATTACCTATACACAGGTGGCCCAATACTGCGTGTTGATTTTTGCCTTTATGGTCCCGGCTATTTTTATTTCTATTCAAATGACAGGTAATTCAATTCCTCAATTAGGAATGGGTAGTAATGTGATTGGCGAAGGTGTTTCATTATTGGATAAGTTAGACGGATTATCCACAGAGCTTGGATTTGATGAATACACCAGGGGCTCCAAGCCTATGATTGACATATTTTTTATTACTGCAGCTTTAATGGTGGGAACTGCAGGCTTACCTCATGTTATTGTCAGGTTTTTTACGGTACCCAAAGTAAAGGATGCCAGGAAATCTGCAGGTTATGCCCTGTTATTTATAGCCATTTTGTATACTACGGCCCCTGCGATTGCGGTTTTTGCCAGAACAAATTTAATTGAGACGGTAAGCAATAAAAATTATGCAGAGATGCCTGCCTGGTTTTCTAAATGGGAATCCACTGGCTTGTTAAAATTTGATGATAAAAATTCTGATGGAATTATTCAGTATGTTGCGGACCCAATGATTAATGAATTGCAAGTCGATAAAGATATTATTGTACTCGCCAACCCTGAGATAGCAAATTTACCCAATTGGGTAATTGCATTGGTGGCAGCAGGAGGATTGGCGGCTGCACTTTCTACCGCGGCGGGTTTATTGTTGGTTATCTCCACATCGATATCACATGATCTGATTAAAAAACAATTCAAACCAGATATTTCAGATAAAAATGAATTGATTGTTGCAAGAATGTCTGCCGTAGTAGCAGTATGTATCGCTGGGTATTTTGGTATAAATCCCCCAGATTTTGTTGCAGCTACGGTTGCCCTTGCATTTGGTTTAGCCGCTGCCTCTTTTTTCCCTGCCATAGTAATGGGTATTTTTTATAAAAAGATGAATAAAGAGGGTGCGGTGGCCGGTATGATCGCGGGTATGGTAGCCATGTTGTTTTATATGTTAAAATTTAAATTCGATATGTTCGGAGGTGGGTCATCGAAAGATTGGTGGTTTGGGATTTCTCCTGAGGGCTTTGGTACTGTAGCTATGTTGCTTAACTTTATGGTATCTATAATTATATCCTTATTTACACCGGATCCTCCAAAAGAGGTCCAGGAAATTGTGGAGAATATTCGAATACCTAGCGGTGTTATGGAAGCAAATTCGCATTAAA
>CAJQNH010000141.1 GCA_905479615.1 uncultured Eudoraea sp. | reverse complement strand
TGGTGCAGATGGTGCTCAAGGAATACCAGGAACAAACGGAATAGATGGCGCTGATGGTGTTGACAGTACTCAGGGACCACAAGGACCAATAGGACTAATAGGACTTACAGGATCAGTAGGGGCTGACGGTGTTGACGGAGCTGTTGGACCACAAGGACCAATAGGACTTACAGGGGCCGCAGGTGCTGACGGAGTAGATGGTGCTGATGGTGCAGTTGGACCTCAGGGACCAGCAGGAACAAACGGAATTGACGGAGCAGTCGGACCTCAAGGCCCCATAGGACCAATAGGATTAACAGGGGCTGACGGAGCAGTTGGACCACAAGGACCAATAGGACCTATAGGATTAACAGGGGCTGATGGCGCTGACGGTGCAGTTGGACCTCAGGGACCAGCAGGAACAAACGGAATTGACGGAGCAGTCGGACCACAAGGACCAATAGGATTAACAGGACCCGCAGGTGCGGATGGTGCAGATGGTGCTCAAGGAATACCAGGAACAAACGGAATAGATGGCGCTGATGGTGTTGACGGTACTCAGGGACCACAAGGAATACAAGGACCAATAGGATTAACAGGACCAGCAGGGGCAGACGGCGCTGATGGAGCAGTTGGGCCACAAGGACCCATAGGACTTACAGGGGCCACAGGTGCTGACGGCGCTGACGGTGCAGTTGGACCTCAGGGACCAATAGGATTAACAGGACCCGCAGGGGCAGCCGGCGCTCAAGGACCAGCTGGACCAGCAGGAGCTGATGGCGTTGATGGCGTTGATGGTACTGAAGTTTCAGGAACTACCGGGTCAATCTTTTTTGCAGGTTCGGATGGTAAAATAACAGAAAATAATGGTCAGGTTTTTTGGGACAATACTAACAATCGATTAGGAATTGCAACCAATAGTCCAACTGAAAATATAGATGTAAACGGAAGTGCTAGATTTAGAACATTGAGCAGTGCAGATAACACAGATGATATTATGGCTGTAGATGCCTCAGGCGTACTACAAAGATCAAAAATGAACTATGGTGGCCGATGGACCAATTCGAATACCACTACCAATTTAAATAGAAATAATACCCAGGCTCCTATATTTGGAACACAGGATTATAAAGATGATGGTAATAATCTTTATCAGGTAAGTAGTAATACTCTAATTGTTAAGGTTACTGGCAGATATGACATAAGAGCTAATTTATCTTTAATAGGAATAAACTCCCCTGGAAGTGCAGAACAAAGAACAAACGTAAATGCCCGAATAGCTGTAAATGGTACCGCTGTTGGTGCGATAGGAGCATCGGCATATATAAGATTTAGTTCTAACCACGATCATTCCAGTGTTCACGTAAATGAAATATTACAACTTAATGCTAATGATGTTATAACCATACTGACATATCGCGAAGCTAATTCAGGAACCGTCAGATTTAGTGGTTCCGGAGAATCAAGTTTTGTAATCAACAAATTACGATAGTTAATGAAGAGTAGGATTGTCATATATTTTTTATTAGTCTGGAGCTTTCAGTTATTCAGTCAGGAAGCACTGCACAATTATGGTACCATACAGGTACATGAAACTGCAATGGTCGGTTTTCATCTGGACCTTATCAATGACGGTAGCTTTGATCAGAATATGGGATTGGTTGGTTTTTACAGTGATTTTGGTCAGCTAACAGTCTCAGGCGCTTTTACTCCTGTCTTTTTTGATGCTGAAATAGCCGTTGAGGAAGGTTTGGTACTTCAGACTTCTTTGGGTGTAAATAACAACGGAAATTTAATTACAGGTGATATCATAACGCCCAGGGCGTCATCAGGAATTTATTCGAATTTCTTTGATAACTCTTTTTATACCGGTGAAAGCAGTGTTTCTAAAGTATATGGCTATGCAGCGATGACCAATAAAGATACTTTTATATTTCCTGTTGGAGATGACCAAAGATTAAGACCTTTAACCATAGAGTCTATGGCCATTAATTCTTTGGCGAAATGTGCTTACTTTTTTGAAGACCCCAATAATTCAAAAACCTTAAACGCCATTTACAGCACAAATAAAAGGTCCTCAGAATATATGTCTGTCAGTGATAAGGAATTTTGGAGACTTGAAGGAGATGTTCCTTCTAATGTAACTCTAAGTTGGGATGGCTACAGCAATATTGCAGCATTAGGTGAATTTATTAGTGATCTTAAAGTGGTAGGCTGGAGCAAATCTGAAAACCAATGGGTGAATTTGGGTAACACTGCTGTCGAAGGTGGCATGGACTATGGATCAATTACTTCAGAACTTTTTGTTCCTAATGAATATGAGATTATTACCATAGGAGGCAATGATGACATGCTGGAAACCTTTGATACCATAGAGTTGGATAACTATTATATGACCCCCAATGGTGATGGTCAAAATGACGTACTAACTATTGAGGGTATTGAAAAATCTCCGAATAATTCTCTTCAGATTTTTAACCGTTATGGTGCCTTAGTTTATACCATGGATAACTACAATGGTCAGTTTAACGGCTATTCAAACATGGAAAACGCAATTCAAAAGAATTCGGGCTTAGAAACAGGCATCTACTTTTATATCATTACCCTTAATGATTTGCGACGAAAACACCAGGGTTATCTCTATATTTCCAATTAGGCCAATATTGGCCACTCAATCTGGCAGAGTTCATGCCAGAATTTGTGCAGCATTTCGTTTTATATAAAGATAAAGACTCTTCCGGGTATATATTTTCTCAAAATACTTATTAACTTTGAAGTAAACTGTATTGATGTATTTTCTATCAGACATCAATATATGGCAAATAGGACATTTTTAAGAATCATAAATTTTAAAAATGGTATCTTTTTTGTTATTTGATTTGAAGATTGGAATCATATAGTGTCCCTTATTAAACCGAAAAATTATGGAAAGAAGGTTATTTATTAAAAGAAGTGGGTTTTGTGGCCTGGCCCTTACTATTGTTCCAAGCTCTCTTTTACTTCAGAATACCAAATATTCCATTGAGGAATTAATGGGCAAAGAAGATATTGAGCTATACGGCGATGGCATTAATTTAAGAAAGGAAGCACATGATGCATTTGTTGAAATGAAAAAGGCAGCCCAGGCCGATGGTATTGAGATGAAGATCGTCTCGAGTTATCGTAGTTTTGATAGACAGGCAGTGATATTTGAACGTAAATATTTAAAATATACCGAAGAGGAAGGGATGGAACCACTGGATGCAATTGAAAAGATAATAGAGTATTCTACCATTCCCGGCACAAGCAGGCATCATTGGGGAACTGATATAGATCTTATTGATGGGAGTCCCAAGGTAGATGGTGATGTACTTGTCCCCAGTAAATTCGGAACAGGAGGGCCATTTGAAAAATTCAAACTGTGGATGGACGAAAACTCTAAAAAGTATAATTATTACCTGGTCTATACAGATGATCCCAAGAGAAGAGGGTTTAAATATGAACCCTGGCATTACAGCTACGCTCCTCTATCCATACCTATGCTTAAATCTTTCAGACTCAAAAATATTATGAAACAATTGGAGCAGGAAGATTTTTTGGGCGGTGATCATTTGACTACAGAATTTGTAAAGACATATATTGAAGATAATATACTAGATATAAATTCAGAACTTTTGTGAGCATTTTCTATACTTTAGAATAACAGAGATGAATACTATACTATGAGAAGGGGAAGTTGGAAAGTTCGAATAGTTATTGGTTTGATAATAGTTGCATTTGCACTTATCCAGCGTTGGAACAATAAGGAAGAGAATCCTTATACCGGAAGAATTCAAAACATCAATATGACCTCTGAGCAAGAAATTGCTATAGGTCTTCAAAGTGCTCCCGAAGTAGCTCAACAATACGGAGGCTTATATCCGGATGAGCGCCTCCAAACCCTGGTGGATGCTGTTGGAAACCGGCTAATACAAAACAGTATTGCTCGGGAAACTCCATATAAATACGAATTTCATCTACTCGCAGATGACCAAACTGTTAATGCCTTTGCATTACCGGGTGGACAGGTTTTTATAACCTATGCCCTATTCATACAACTTAATGAATCTCAGCTAGCCGGGGTCCTTGGACATGAAATTGGACATGTGATAGGCAGACATTCAGCTGAACGCATTGCAGAGAGTAATTTTTGGAAAACTGTATCCATGGGTGCCAGTGTGGGTGCAGATGCTGGTAGCCTGGTAAGTGGTATTGGTCAAAATACACTTTTAACAAATGGTCGTGAAGACGAACTGGAAAGCGATGATCTGGGGGTTTTATTCATGATGCAAAGTGATTATGAGCCGGAAGAAATGATTCATGTAATGGAGATATTAAAAGCCTCGGCCGGGCCAAATAGAGTTCCCGAATTTCAAAGCACACATCCGGATCCGGAGAATAGAATTGAAAAAATTAAGGAATCTATCCGGAAATACGAAGACCAAACCGGATAAGATTTATAAGGTTATTCTAGGCCATGAATCTTTTTTTTGTATATTTGAAATTCCTCCCAATCTGTTTTACCCCTCTAATTTAACCCTTATAGCTTTGATTATTATTTTAAACGAAACTATATGGGAACGCTATTGCATTTTAAAAGTCTTTATTTAGACGCATTTGACAACTGTAAACCGGAATTTGTTGTAGTACTGCTAAAAATTTATTCCTTTTTCTGTGTGTTAATGCTATCGATGGCCATCTATGCCTTTTTGTATAGGGCTTTTACAGGATTTGAATTTTAGTTGGCTTAATTTTAATTAACTCTTTTACAAGAATACTTATTTTTTAAAACCAATCCAATCAAAAAAAACCCTGACATAACTGTCAGGGTTTTTTTTGATTGATGAATAAACTTTTCTTTCTAGATATTGTGTCCGTCTAATACAGCGAGCGCATCAGTTGCGTTAGAAAGTTTTGCCAACTTCTTAGCCGTATACCCTTTATCATTTTTAATAGATAAATCTGCTCCATTAGCAATAAGTAACTCTAATATTTCAGCTTTGTTATACCTTGCTGCGAACATTGCAGGTGTCATGTCTAAGGATTTTTGATTAACGTCCTCTCCAAGTTCAATTAATGTTTTTACCGTATTAATATCCCCCTGAAGAATTGCTTTGCAAAAGGAACTGATAGCAAGGTCCTTCACATTCAAAGTTGTTTTGGTAGATTCATTAGTTGTACTGTTCTCGGCATAAACGCCAGAAACCATAAGCAGACATGCTGTGGCCGCAATAAAGATTGTTTTTTTCATGGTGAATTGATTTTAATTGATGAATAGATTTTGATTATATTACAATAGACGCCACTTATTGATAATTGTTTCACCATTAACACATAAATAACTTAATTTTAACATTTAGCCTTTCTTTACAGTTGAATATATAAGATATTTTAATCTTCCTGTAAATTTTATAAAATGCCTCAAAGAATACTGGTAAACCGTGGCAAATCACTGTATTTTTGCTAAATCTTTAAATAAAGGACCATGAATAAAAAGGTAATCTTGATGATCTTGGATGGATGGGGTAAATCTCCGGACCCTAAAGTTTCGGCTATTGAAAACGCCCATACACCCTTTATAGACTCACTTTACAAAAAATACGCTAATGCTAATCTTCTGACGGATGGAATGAATGTTGGTCTCCCTGAAGGACAAATGGGCAATAGTGAAGTAGGCCATATGAATTTAGGAGCCGGGCGAATTGTGTATCAGGATTTGGCAAAAATTAATCTTGCCGTTAAAGAAAATACACTAAAGGACGAAAAAGAGTTAAAAGACGCCTTCACTTATGCAAAAGAACATAACAAGGATGTCCATTTTCTGGGTTTACTAAGTAATGGAGGAGTACATAGTCATACAGAACATTTAAAAGGACTTATTGAAGTAAGTGAAAATTATGGGGTTGAAAAAGCATTTATTCACGCTTTTACCGATGGAAGAGATGTAGATCCAAAAAGCGGAATTACTTTTTTAGAGGACCTGACCGGCTTCTGCTCGGATAAAAATGCTAAACTGGCTTCCGTTGTTGGCAGATATTATGCCATGGATAGGGATAAACGATGGGAACGCGTTAAAATAGCATACGATTTATTGGTTAATGGGAAAGGCGAACCTTTTAATAATATATCCGAAGCAATGCAAAAAAGCTATAGTGAAGGTATCACTGATGAATTCATCAAACCAATTTCTATGGTTAATGCAGCCGGGGAACCACTGACTAAAATAAAAGACGGAGATGTGGTCATATTTTTCAATTTTAGGACAGACCGAGGCAGAGAGCTTACTCAGGTGTTAAGTCAAAAAGATTTTCATGAACAAAATATGCATAAACTGGATCTCTACTACGTAACCCTTACTAACTATGATGATTCATTTAGCGGTTTACATGTAGTTTATGACAAAGATAATCTTAAAGAGACCTTAGGTGAAGTCCTTGCCCTTAATGGCAAAAAACAGATTCGTATTGCTGAAACAGAGAAATATCCTCATGTAACTTTTTTCTTTAACGGCGGCAGAGAAATCCCTTTTGAGGGAGAAGAACGGATATTATGCCCTTCACCAAAAGTGGCAACTTATGACCTGAAACCGGAAATGAGTGCTTATGAAATTAGAGATTCTATAATTCCCGAGTTGAATAAAGGGGAAGTGGACTTTGTGTGCCTTAACTTCGCAAATCCAGATATGGTAGGGCATACCGGGGATATGAAGGCTGCCATAAAAGCCTGTGAGACCGTTGATGCATGTGCACAAGCGGTTATTACCGCAGGATTAAAAAACGGATATTCGACCTTAGTGATTGCAGATCACGGTAATTGTGAAACTATGATCAATCCAGATGGCACGCCAAATACTGCACATACAACGAATCCGGTGCCTTTAATCCTGGTTGATAAGGAACTGAAAAATATAAATGATGGTGTACTTGGTGATATTGCTCCCACAATTCTCGAACTAATGGGCATTCCACAGCCGGCATTAATGACGCAACACTCTTTGATATAGGTGGAATGTATTAAATTTGCATCATGGTAGTTATTAAGACATTAGAAGAAATTGAACTTCTTAGAGAGAGTGCTTTAATAGTTTCTAAAACTCTGGGAATGCTGGCCTCTGAAATTAAACCAGGTGTTGGCGGACTTTACCTGGATAAATTGGCAGAAGAATATATTCGTGATCATGGTGCTGAACCAGGTTTCCTAGGTATGTATGATTTTCCAAATACATTAAACCTAAGTCCAAATGCACAGGTGGTCCATGGTATCCCAAATAAAGAACCATTGAAAGATGGTGATATCATTTCCGTGGATTGTGGTGCCTTAAAAAATGGATTTTACGGAGACCATGCATATACGTTTGAAGTGGGAAATGTAGATGAAGAGACCAAAAAACTTCTGAGAATTACCAAAGAATCTCTTTATAAAGGAATCAGGGAATTCAAGGTAGGAAACCGTGTTGGAGACGTTGGTTTTGCAATCCAAAATTACTGTGAAAGCCATGGATATGGGGTAGTACGAGAACTCGTTGGTCATGGTCTCGGTAAAAAGCTTCACGAAGGGCCCGAAATGCCAAATTATGGTAAACGCGGAAGAGGAAAGAAATTTGTTGACGGAATGGTAGTAGCCATTGAACCTATGATTAATATGGGCACCAAGCGCATAAAACAGCTCCGTGACGGATGGACCATCTTAACTGCCGATGGTAAGGCAAGTGCTCATTTTGAGCATAATGTGGCCCTCATTAAGGGTAAACCGGAATTGCTTTCTACCTTTCAGTATATCTATGACGCTCTTGGTATTAAAAATAATGAGGAAGAAGAATTTAGGACAAAGAAGCTCCAACTCTAATCTGCAAAAGGATTTTGAAAAAACTATTCAAATATGTCCTAAATAAAATACCCAGGCCTTTATTAATTCAACTGAGCTACCTGGCAAGACCCATCCTCTCCGTGACACTTAAAGGGGACAAGTATATAGATCCAATTGATGGCAAACAATTTAGAAGTTTCCTTCCATATGGATACGAAAACTCCAGGGAAAATGTTCTTTCGCCCTCTACGTTATCTCTGGAAAGACATCGCCTTTTGTGGTTATACCTGAAGAATGAAACAGATTTTTTTACAGCACCTCACAAGGTCTTACATTTTGCACCGGAGCAGGCTTTCTATAGTAAATTTAAGAAGTTAAAAAAACTGGAGTATACCACCACAGATCTAAACTCTCCGCTTGCCGATGTGAAAGCCGATATTTGTGCACTTCCCTTTAAGGATAATTCATTTGATATTATTTTATGTAATCATGTATTAGAACATATCCCGAACGATAAAAAAGCAATAAGTGAGCTCTATCGTGTTCTTAAACCTTCGGGTTGGGGTATTTTTCAAATACCTCAGGATCTTAATAGAGAAGTCACTTATGAAGATGATTCTATTACCGATAAGAAAGAGCGAACTAAAATTTTTGGACAATACGATCATGTTCGTATTTATGGGCGTGATTATTTTGACAGATTAAAAGAAGCTGGGTTTAAAGTTAATGAAGTAGATTACACATCGGGGATGTCCGCTTCCGATATAGAAAAATATAGATTGGCAAAAGGGGAAATAATTCCCGTCGTTACCAAGTGATCAGTAAACTAAAAGCTTTTTGAATTCAGGAGTCATAAATTCTTTTACTTCTCCAATTTCATCAACATAAATGATATATGCATCCAGTTGTTCGTGAGAGCGCAAATATTTTATGGATTCTGATAACTCCATCGCCATAAATGCTGTCGCATATGCATCTGCCTTTGCGCAATTTTTTGCAATTACGCTGACAGCAAGAACATCAGAATTTTTAGTGTAACCAGTTTTAGGATCAATTGTATGTACAAATTTTTTACCGGTGGTTGAATCTACCCTGAATTTTCTATAATTACCCGATGACGCCATGGCATTGTCTCTAAGCTGAAGTGTGAGTTTTAGCCTTCTGCCCTCCTCCACTTGAGGGTCATCAACACCAACAATCCAGGACTTTTGTTTTAATTTATTCTCTCCTTTTGCAACGATCTCACCTCCAACTTCTATTAAATAATTTTCAATATCTTTTTGATCCAAAAGCTCAGCCAGGCGATCTATTGCATATCCCTTAGCAATTGCATTGAAATCGATGTAAATTCTGGGATCATTCTTAATTACAGTTCCCTCTGCTGTTAATCGGACTTTATCAAAGCCTACGAATTGCAGAATACTATCCACTTTAGTACTATCCAATGTCAGCTGTTTCCCAGGGCCAAACCCCCATGCGTTTACAAGAGCACCCACAGTGGGATCAAAATAACCGTTAGTATTAGAATAAACTTCTTTTGAAAGTTCAAATACATCCCGAAACATCATATCCACTACAATGATTGAATCTCCCTGATTTATCCTGGAAATATCTGAGTCGGCCAAATAGGTAGACATGGAATTATTTATAACCCTGAATACAGAATCTATTTCGCTTTCTAGATTGATTGTTTCCGGGTCCAGGATAGTAATACTGTATGAAGTACCCAGAGCACCTCCAAAGTGTGCGCTTTTGACATAGGTGGCAGAATCGAGTCCACAGGAAGACATAAATGCCCCTAGCAGGAAAAGATAAAGTACCTTAATTTTAAATTTCGAGAAGACCATCATAATCTACAATATAAGCTTCATTAAGATAAACAGGAAGATTTTGATCTTCGGCATTAGACAAACCAACTCCGGCATAATAGGTTTTAGCCTCAAATTTGGATGCTTGTTCTTTAATTTTTATCATAAGGCCCTTGTCAAATACTAGAGGGTCATTGGGATAAACAACATTGCGAACAACAATAAAATACAGTTGTTTTTCCTTAAGGCAGACAAATTGAGGGTTCTTTCGTGGTTTACTATTGACACCCATGAATTCATACCCTTCAGATTCTAACTGTCTCCCCACAATATTCATTGCCAGGTTATGCAATTCTTGTTCTGTCAGCGCCTTCAACTTATTATTTATTTATCAAAAAAACCGATATTGATCAATATCGGTTTTAAATTATATAAAAGTAAAATTATTAACCTCCAAAGTCATCAAAACGTATATGTTCATCCGGAATACCAAAATCTTCTCCCATCTTTTGAACGGCCTTGTTCATAAGTGGCGGTCCACAAAAATAGAGTTCAATATCCTCAGGGGACTCGTGATCATTTAAGTAATTGTCTATAACGCAATTATGAATAAACCCAACAAATCCATCCCCGGGCGCATCCAGGCTATCCTTAACTTTCCAGTTATCCTCTTCTTGAGGTTCCGAGAGTGCCATATAAAATTTAAAATTCGGGAACTCTTTTTCTAATTCTTTAAAATGTTCTATATAAAATAATTCCCTTTTTGAACGACCTCCATACCAGTAAGTAACCTTACGATTAGTTTTCAAGGTTTTGAAAAGGTGATATAAATGAGATCTCATTGGAGCCATCCCTGCACCCCCTCCGACATATAGCATTTCCGAATCAGACTCATTGATAAAAAATTCACCATATGGTCCTGATATAGTCACTTTATCTCCCGGTTTTTGAGCAAAAATATAAGAAGAAGCCACACCTGGATTTACATCCATCCAACCATTTTTAGATCTATCCCATGGTGGAGTTGCAATACGAACATTTAGCATAATCTCTCTTCCTTCTGCTGGGTAAGAAGCCATAGAGTAAGCTCTTTCCACAGTTTCTGGATTCTTCATTACTAATGGCCATAAATTAAATTTATCCCATTCTGCCTTAAATTTATCCGGAGTTTCATGTTCTTCTGGGTGTGCAGTAATATC
>CAJQNH010000140.1 GCA_905479615.1 uncultured Eudoraea sp. | reverse complement strand
TTTTTAGCTGTATTGCTTGGTCTCAAGAACTGAGCTTGATGACTTATAATATTCGTTACGCTACAGTAAATGATAAGGAGAATCAATGGGAAAAGAGAAAAGAATACCTTACCCAACAAATTGATTTTTATACTCCAGATGTGTTTGGTATTCAAGAAGGATTACATTCACAATTGGCTTTTATTAACGAGTCGCTTTCAAGTTATGCATATATTGGAGTTGGAAGGGATGATGGCAAAGAAAAGGGTGAATACTGCGCTATTTTCTTTAATACTGAAAAATTAGAAGTTCTTGATGAGGGTACTTTTTGGCTTTCGCCGACTCCTGAGAAGGTGTCAAAGGGCTGGGATGCTGCCTTAGAGCGAATATGTACTTATGCTAAGTTTAAAGATAAAGTAAGCGGAAATGTATTTTTGGTTTTTAATACTCACTTTGACCACATTGGAGAAGTGGCTCGTGAAAAAAGTGCCGCGTTGATTGTAAAGATGGTAGCCGAAATCAATAAAGACAATGTTCCGGTTATCATAATGGGTGATTTCAATTTGAATGAAAAAAGCAAAGCAATAACTTATTTGTCTTCAGTATTTAACGATTCCAAAATTACTTCGGAAGCGAAACCTTTCGGGCCGCATGGCACATTTAATGGATTTGAATTCCATGAACCGGTAAAAGACAGGATTGATTATATTTTCTGCTCTAAAGATAATATTAGCATAAAGAAATACGGGGTTTTAACTGATTCTAAAGACGGTAAATATCCTTCCGATCATTTTCCGGTATTGGTAAAGCTCAAAATAAATTAAACACCGTTAATCACTAATTTTTTTCCAATATACATTAGTTTAAAGTCGGTTTCCACCTTTAATTTACTAAAATTTGCTGGAATGACTTGGATATTATTATCTATGTCTTTCACAAATACCGGGATCGTCTTAATTTCTTTCATAGTAGCTTCCATAATTGTCAGATAGTGCTCATATGAATCTATTTTCACCTCATTAATTATAGGGTAATCTCTAACAACCTCAGAAATATTGATGAAATCATCAGTCTGTGAAAAAAGCCCCTCTTCAGGGTTATTATTGGGATCTTGCATTTCTTCGCCGCTAATAAGTCTAAAGGCACCTTCTTCACCAAATACCCCCCTTAGTTTATTCAGGGCATATTCATTAATTGCCGGGCTACCTGTCAGGGCAAGTAAAAAACCGATATCGTTCAATTCAATATTTTCAAAAATTTCATCAGCATAAATATCACTCTCAAAAGCTTCCAGGCCTTCTTCTTTGGCTTTCGAAATATTATCCCTGTTGCTATCAATTAAAACAACCCTTCTATTATTATTTTTTAAATAGCTGGCAATTAGTCTTGATGGATCCGATGCACCAACTATTAAAATACCTTCAGATTTTTTCAGCAATACCCCGGTAATTCTTGCAACTATTTTGGCAGTAGTTGCGTTTAACAAGACGGTGCCTAAAACAATCATAAATACAAGAGGAGTAATATAATTGGCATTTTCAACACCCTGCATGGTCAGTTTAAGACCAAATAACGAGGCAATACCAGCTGCCACGATCCCTCTTGGTCCGACCCAACTGATGAATATCTTTTCATTTCGGGAAAGTGCACTTTTTTTACTGCTGAAAAATACTCCAATAGGCCTTACAATTAAAACCACACAGCCAAAAAGGATGAGTGAATTCCAATTGTAAATAAGTTCCAGATCAGTTAGGTTAATATTGGCCGAGAGCAGGATAAAAAGGATAGATATTAATAAGATACTAATGGTTTCCTTGAAGTAAAGCACATCCTTTAAGGCATCTATATTCATATTTCCGAGTACCATTCCCATAATTACAACAGCTAGTAAACCACTTTCATGTGCAAACAGATCGGCTAATACAAATACGCCTAATACAAGGGCTAAGGCCACTACATTAAGCAAGTAATGAGGAATCCAACGCTGTTTAAGTGCGGTCGCAAAAGTATAGGCAGAGGTAAAGCCGATAGAGAATCCAATAATGATAATTTTCCCAAATTCCAATAACGTTTCTTTGGTATATTCAGTGCCATGATCGCCACCAAGGCTTATAAATTCAAATACAAGTACAGCTACCAAAGCACCAACCGGATCAATAAGAATTCCTTCCCATTTTAAAACGGTTGATATATCTTTTTTTAAGGGTAGGTTTCTAAGAATGGGTGTGATAACCGTTGGCCCGGTAACAATGATCAGTGAAGAAAACAAAAAAGATAAAGGCCAATTCAGACCGATAATAAAATGTGCTGCTATCCCTGCTGTGATCATAGTGATTAAAGCACCTACAGTAATTAGTTTATAGATAACCGGTCCTACACTTTTAATCTCGTCCTTTTTTAATGTAAGTCCACCTTCAAAAAGGATCAAGGCAATAGATAAGGATACAAAATTGAACAGACTTTCACCAGGAAAAAGGCCATGTTGACCATTCCAAACAGGCTCAATCCATTTGTTACCATCGGCCGAAAACATAGTAGAAAACGGGCCAACAAATAATCCGGTTAAAATAAGTGGAAGGATAGCTGGAATTTTAAATTTCCATGCTACCAATTGGGCCAGAATTCCCAAAATGATGATACCTGCAAGTTCGAGCATATTAACTTTTATTGATAGCCTAAAAATACTATTTTTATATGATTCAAAACCATCTTAATTATTTTGGATGTTTTGAAGCAGACGTTTGGCTTAATAGCTTCTTTTTTTTAATACTTATGATATGAATTTTGAACTTTGTACAGATTCTGTTGAAGGTGCTGTTGCGGCAGGTACTTATGGCTTTAAAAGTGTTGAACTCTGTTCAGCGCTATCAGTGGGAGGCTTAACTCCTAATTATGGATTGATCAAAAAATGTGTTGACAGATCAGATGCCGAGATCCATGTCATGATTCGGCATCGTGAAGGTGGATTTCAAATCACCCAGGATGATCTTCAAACCATGAAGATGGATATTGAAGCTGTTAAAGTAGCTGGGGCATTTGGCGTTGTATTCGGAATATTAAATGAAGATAACACTGTTGCGGACGAGAATTCGGAATTGGTAGAATTAGCTCATGCTTTGGGATTGAAGACAACCTTTCACAGAGCATTTGATTTTGTTCCCGATTTTAGAGTTGCTATTGAAAAGGTAGTAGGTTTTGGGTTTGATAGATTGCTTACATCGGGCCTTCAAGAACAGGCAGAAAAAGGTATAACAGTAATTTCTGAAATTCAGCAAAATTACGGAGATCAAATTCAGGTCATAGCAGGAAGCGGTATTAGCAAAGAGAATGCTTTAAAATTTTCGGGATCTAATATCAATTATTTACACTTCACTTCCAGAAAACCAACTAAAGAAGTAATAAGGTTGGGCATGGGACAGTCAATGGACACCGATCATGAGAAAATCCAATTGATAATTAACCTTCCTTTTAACTATATCAACTGAGTATTTTAGACCAACAGTTATCCATTTTGTTTTAAAAGAGAATAAATATAGAATCGCTGTCGTTGTATTGTAAAAGATTATAAATTCATATGAGATACGTATTAATTGTTTTCATTTTTAGCATTTCCTATTTTACGAATAGCGTCTATTCACAAAATGGGCTCGATCAAGTTGTGTTTGTGAACCAACCTGTTAATTATGAGGGCATTATTGGTGTAGATACAACAGTAATTAGTTTGCAAAAAGGAAGATTGGTTTATAAAAAAGTTGAAGTTCCAGATTTCCCATATGGCACTGATGTTAAAATAAACCTGTCTCTTAGATCGGAAGGAGACCGCTGGGATAAAACTGGCTCTTGTTTTGTTGTTGCTGACCCAAAATTAATTTCAATCCTGGATATTGCTGAAGGCAACAAAAAATTTCCAACAGAATCAGGAATTGATGGCGGATTTCTTGGAGTTAGAAAAACAAGTGGTTATGAACCGGTTATTGAATTGATGAGGTTTATTACGCCATTTGGTGTTGGTCATTACAGTAAAGAGGAAAACGCCCATAGAAAGCCAGTATATATTCCGAAATGGGAAAAGGAGGTAGTTTGGGAGGCAGATATTTCTCATTTATTAAAAGTGGTTACGAAGCATTTTTATGTTGGAGTTTGGATAGATTCCTGGACTAAAGAAGGCTATACTATTGATCTTAGTCTACATTATTCAAACAGACCTGATAAATTGGTTCATGTCCAATCTTTACTGAACACGGTTGGTTATGTAGAAGGGCAATCTCTACCAGAGTTTTTTGCTGACACCTTGTTAGAACAAGATTTCAGTTTTGATAAAGCAGTTAAAAATGTGAAACTGCACTATATTACTTCCGGACATGGTGGCCATAGTGGAGGTGATGAATTTAGTAAACGCTCTAACCGTTTAAAAATGGATAAGCGCACTGTTTTGGATTTTGTTCCCTGGCGAGATGACTGTGCATCTTTTAGGAGATTTAATCCAAGCTCAGGAGTTTGGTTAAAAAAAGATTCGGCATCGTATATTGATTTTGAAGCCAAAAAATATCGGGTAAAAGAAATTGAAGAGCGCATA
>CAJQNH010000139.1 GCA_905479615.1 uncultured Eudoraea sp. | reverse complement strand
GCTGGTATTTCTCAAAGCTGGAGGTTTGCAAGGAGGTGGTGTGAATTTTGATGCAAAAATCAGGAGGAATTCAACTGATCTAGAAGATATTTTCTTTGCACACATTGGTGGGGCAGATACTTTTGCCAGAGCCTTATTAATAGCTGATAAAATTATCACATCTTCACCTTATGATAGCTTGAGAAAAGAACGTTATGCTTCTTTTGATGCAGGAAATGGGAAAGCATTTGAAGACGGGAAACTATCAATGCAAGACTTGTATAAAATTGCACAGGAGAATGGTGAATTATCTTTAAAAAGCGGCAAGCAGGAATTGTTTGAGAATATTATTAACCAATACATATAAGAAGCGAGAGGCAAATAATGTTAACTTCACTTTGTTCATCCCGAATTGAGCATAATTAATAAAAGAAAAAACCTATATGAAAGCATTAGACACTCTGGATTGGATTGTTATCGTTATTTATTTTATTATACTTCTCGGTGTTGCCTGGTGGGTTATATTACAAAAACAAAAGAATACGGAAGATTATTTTTTAGCTGGTAGAAATATCGGTTGGTTTATGGTAGGGGCTTCAATTTTTGCTTCGAACATAGGGTCAGAACATGTTGTTGGATTAGCTGGAAACGGGGCAGGAGATAAAATGCCACTTTTGATTTATGAAATGCATGCCTGGATTGTGTTGATGTTGGGATGGGTATTTTTACCTTTTTATGCCAGAAGCGGGGTTTTTACGATGCCCGAATTTTTAGAAAAAAGATTTGACGAAAGATCAAGATGGGTCTTGTCAATAGTGTCTTTAGTGGCCTATATTTTAACCAAAGTATCTGTTACGATCTATGCCGGTGGAATCGTAGTTTCTGCCTTGTTAGGGATTCCATTCTGGATTGGTGCGGTGGCAACTGTTGTATTGACAGGGATTTATACCGTTTTGGGCGGGATGCGTGCCGTAGTTTATACAGAAACAATACAGGCGATTGTACTGGTTTTAGGTGCAGGAGTGCTCACGTTTATGGGACTCGATGCAGTTGGTGGTTGGTCAGAACTTAAAACAACTGTCGGGGCCGATTATTTCAATATGTGGCGCCCTAATTCTGATCCAGATTACCCTTGGCTACCTTTGTTCATTACAAGTACGGTTGTAGGAATCTGGTACTGGTGTACCGATCAGGTAATTGTACAACGTGTGCTTACCGCGAAGAATATTAAAGAAGGAAGAAGAGGAAGCATATTTGGTGCTTTATTGAAGTTAATGCCCGTGTTTTTGTTCTTAATTCCCGGGGTAGTGGCCTTGGGTTTAAAAATGCAAGGGAAGTTAGACTGGGATAATCCTGATGAAGCTTTCCCAGTATTGATGAGTAATTTATTGCCTTCCGGTTTAAGAGGTTTGGTTGCAGCAGGTCTTTTGGCTGCCTTAATGAGTTCTCTGGCCTCAGTCTTTAATTCGTGTTCAACTCTTTTTACCCTGGATATTTATAAAAAATTAAGACCGGATAAACCGGAAAAAGACTTGGTTAAAACGGGTAGGATCGCTACCTTTTTTGTGGTTGGTTTAGGACTTTTATGGATACCCATAATCTCTAGATTGTCTGATGGTTTATACGAATATCTGCAAAATGTACAGGCTTATATTTCACCGCCGATAGCTGCTGTGTTTTTGCTGGGTATTTTTTATAAGCGGATAAATTCTAATGGTGCCATTGCCACTTTAGTAGGCGGTTTTATTATTGGTTTTTCTAAGTTGACTTTAGAGATCATGAAATCCAGTTTTAGTGAAGGCAGCTTTTTATTCAATATAGCAGATATCAACTGGCTGGTTTTTGGTGCTTATTTCTTTGCTTTATGCATCGGTATCGCAGTAGTGGTGAGTATGTTTTATCCTGCTCCTTCTGAGGAGCAATTGGCTGGATTAACCTTTGGAACAATTACAGAAGAGCAGAAGTCTACTAATAAATCAAGTTATAATATTTGGGATATCTTAACTTCTTTAACTGTTGTTGTGATCGTGCTGTATATCATGCTTTCATTCAGTTCACTTGCGCTGTAAAACTTGGTATTGAATCAGTTGTCAGGCATTAAAGGCTCTCATTTTTTCCAGCCTCATGGCAAATGGAACACGCTTGTGATCGAAAGTATATTCAATAGATCTGTCAAATTCAACCGTTTGTTGCAGTTGTAATGAAGATGTTTCTATTGTGCCTTCAAGTGCTGATTTAAGGGTTTTATCCATAATGATTTGAATACTGCCATAATAAAGCTCGGTAATCATATACACCCTGCGAATTTTTCCGTCATAGGTCTTCCAGTTGTCATTCTTTAGAATTTCTAGATAATTGTCGATTCTAATCCTGTTTAAGTTTGACATGGTTTTAATTTGCAGGTTACCAAAGTGAAAATTATTGATCTTATTCAGTTCAAATCTGGCTTCCAGATCTTGGATTATTGGATTTTCAAGTGTAGTGATAACATTTGATTCCATATGTATAACACGATCAGCCAGGTGAGCATTCTTAATCTTTTCCTTATCCAGATCTTTTATGCCTTTCATCCAGTTTTTCCGACTAATAATTCCAGCATCTAAAAAGGTATTATAAACATGTTCTGACATGCCAGGATGATCAAATTTTGGTTTTCCTATCAAAGGATCCCAAACAAGATTACCCAAAATAATGTTCTCATGAGATGCAGGAATCAGCTCTAAATTGTATTTGTTTCTAAATCGTTTTATTTCCATGATGGTCAAATTAATAATCGGGATAGTGAAAATAATTCGTAATTGAAAAAGAGGGGTAAGGAAAATACTTACAATCAGTAAGGTTAAATTAATAGAAGGCCGAACTGATTTGAATAACTTGTAGTTAGTATTGAAATGCTCTTGTAAATAAAGGCTTTATTGTGATTTTCGCAGTGTAGATGAGCTTAAAATCAGTACGTTATGTTTATAATTATTTACATTTTTATAATTTTTTAGTATCTTTTGTGTACTAAAACTGATAATTATGAAAAAATTAGGAATTATTATTGTGTTACTCACAATTGGGATTTTAAGTACACAATGCACAGAGGATGAAAGTGTGGAAGCTGCCCAGTATAAGGCTAATAATATTAAAGACGGGGGTGGAGAAGAGGCTGATGATAAGGATACGGAAAAAGACGAGTAATGAATTTTTAAAAATAACCTTGATGCAAATCAGAAAACTATTATGTGTTAATTTTTGGATATTAACATCTATCTCAATCTCTATATTAGGTTGTGATAAAGAATATAACAAATTCGGAAGCGCTCAATGTTCTGAATGTGATCAAATTGATTTGTTTATTAATTATTCCAAATCAGACACAATAAACAAAGCCAGAAAACTATACTACTTAAATGAGGCGAGAGATTTAATTCAAGGATTGCACAATGATAGTCTTAGGTCAAATTATTTCTTTCATTTATCTAACCGCATGTATGCTTTAGAGGAATACGTTTTATTCAAAAAGTTTAGCTCTCAATACTTGCGAATTGCGAAAGAATATAAAGATACGTTGCGCATTGCAGATTATTATTGGAATATGGGTCTTTATCAATCAAAAATTGAAGTATCTGATAGTGCTTATTATAACTTTAAAATTGCAGGGCAACTTTTTCGAGAAATCGATCATAAGTATTATCAAGCAAAGATGGATTATAATATTGCTTATGTCCTAAGACGATCAAAGAATTATATTGAGAGCGAAGCCTATACTTTTAAGTCTATTTCGAAGCTGCAACAAATGGAGAAGCAAATACTCCTTTATAGATGCTACAATCATTTAGGATTATTATACTATGATTTAGGACAATATGAATATTCAATAGAGTACCATGCTAAAGCATTAGAGAAGATTATTGAAATACCTAGGAAGAATATTTTTTTAGAAAGGAGTTTAAACAATCTAAGTCTGGTATATCAAAAACAAGAAAAATATGAGCTGGCCATCAAGACGCTGGATCAGGCGCTCGAAAATCACGAATTGGAGAAAAACCATCCAAATTTATATGCCAAATTAATTGACAATCGTGCTTTTTGTATGTTT